>NZ_QGDU01000041.1 GCF_003149045.1 Fibrobacter sp. UWR4
GAACAATCGGCCGAGAAAACGACTTGGATTTCTCACCCCATTAGAGTATATTTCTAGGCAAGTTAAACAAATTTACTTGGCGACTTAAATTCGCCCACCAATACCCTGGATCTTGTGTGCGCCAGCAACACCCTTGGAAAGTACCGGAGAAGAAGCGGGTTCCACAGCCACAACCTTCACATTGGGATTCTGAGACTTCAGATATTCGCCTACGCCCGTGACGGTACCACCGGTACCCACACCGGCAACAAAGATATCAACCTTGCCATCGGTGTCTTCCCAAATTTCCGGGCCGGTAGAAGCGCGGTGAGTTGCCGGATTTGCCGGGTTCACGAACTGGCCAGGAATAAAGCTGTTGGGAATTTCTGCAGCCAGTTCGTTGACACGGGCGATAGCACCCTTCATGCCCTTGGCGCCTTCGGTAAGAACAAGTTCTGCACCGTAGGCCTTGATGATCTGGCGGCGTTCAACGCTCATGGTTTCGGGCATCACGATGATGATGCGGTAGCCGCGGGCTGCAGCAACGGAAGCAAGGCCAATGCCAGTGTTACCGGAGGTGGGTTCGATAATCACTGCACCGGGTTTCAGCTTGCCGGACTTTTCAGCGTCATCCAGAATGCCCTTGGCGATACGGTCCTTCACGGAGCCAGCGGGGTTGAAATATTCAAGCTTTGCCAGAACCTTCGCACCGAGATTGTTAGCGGCTTCGATGTGAGTGAGTTCCAGAAGAGGAGTGTGACCAATCAGCTGATCTGCAGAAGTATAAATCTTAGACATATTTGAAATCCTTTTTTTGAAAATTTAGGGTATAGGGGCTAGGTTCTAGCCCCTTTTAAATTCTTAAACCTGTGCCAGAGCCTGTTCCAAGTCGGCGATGATGTCATCGATGTGTTCGGTACCGATAGACAGGCGGATGGTGGACGGCGTGATGTGCTGTTCCTTGAATTCTTCTTCATTCAATTCGGAATGAGTGGTGGTGTACGGATGAATCACCAAGCTCTTCACGTCAGCAACGTTAGCGAGAAGGCTGAAGATTTTCAGGTTGTCAATGAACTTCCAAGCTTCAGCCTGACCGCCCTTGATTTCAAAGGTAAAGATGGAGGCGCCACCCTTGGGGAAATACTTCTTGAAGTTTTCGTGGTCCGGATGGGTCGGGAGGCTGGGGTGGCTAACGGAAGCAACCTTGGGGTGCTTGGAAAGGAATTCCACAACCTTCTTGGTATTTTCCACATGACGTTCGATACGCAGGGACAAAGTTTCAGTACCCTGGATGAGAGCCCATGCAGCAAACGGGGAAATTGCAGCGCCCTGGTCGCGGAGGAGGATTGCGCGGATGTAGGTCACGAATGCAGCACCCGGAACTGCATCAGCAAAGCTTACGCCGTGGTAGCTCACATTGGGGTTTGCAATGGTGGGGAACTTGCCAGACTTCCAGTTGGTCTTTCCGGATTCAATGATGATACCGCCGAGAGTTGTGCCGTGGCCGCCAATGAACTTGGTAGCGGAATGAACAACTACGTCTGCGCCGTGTTCAATGGGGCGGAACAGGAACGGAGTACCGAAGGTGTTGTCAACGATAACAGCGAGGCCGTGCTTGTGGCCAAGTTCGATAAGAGCGTCGATATCGGAAACGTCAGAGTTGGGGTTGCCGAGAGTTTCCAGGTAAAGGATCTTGGTGTTTTCCTTGATGGCAGCTTCAACTTCAGCGAGGTTGTGAGTGTCAACGAAAGAAGTGCTTACGCCGAAAGGTGCCAAGGTGTGCTTCAGCAAGTTGTAGGAGCCGCCGTAAATGGTCTTCTGGGCAACCACGTGATCGCCAGCCTGAGCGAGAGCTTCAATGGCGTAAGTAATGGCAGCGGCGCCAGATGCAACAGCGAGAGCTGCGGAACCACCTTCCAATGCAGCGATACGCTGTTCGAAAACGCCCTGGGTGGAGTTGGTCAAGCGACCGTAAATGTTACCGGCATCGCGAAGGCCGAAACGATCGGCGGCATGCTGGGAGTTGTGGAAAACGTAAGAGGTTGTTGCGTAAATAGGAACTGCGCGAGAATCGGTTGCGGGGTCTGCGGATTCCTGGCCAACGTGGAGCTGAAGAGTTTCAAAGTGAAGATTCTGAGACATGATTTAATTCCTTTTTTTAGGGGATAGGGTTCAGGGTCTAGGGTCTAGAGCCATCACCGATTTTTTGTTTTTGCGTTTTAGCCCGCCGGCTGTCTTGTGAGCGTTTCGCTCGGGCTTTGGTTTTATGCGTTAGCCTCGCATTCGGAATCCGGCTCGACATCGCCGGTCATTTCTCAGATAAGTTTTAAAATCCATTTTTAATTCTCCGTACAAATTTTTCGGTTTGTTTCCTACCATTTTTGTAGGTCTTTCAAACCAACGGTTACAATGTAAAATCATTTTCCTACAATCCCAATAGGTTTAGTAGGAAAACTTGGATTTTTCTTCGTATTTTTCTCCTTTCTATAGTCTAAAGCTATAACAAGCTAAAAAATCCCCCTATAAAAGCCTCTTTTAAAGCATTTTAGTTTAGATTTAAGTCATCAAAAACACTTGTTAGGAGTATACATGATCAAAAAGATTCTTCCCCCTTACCGCAGCTGCCCTCATGGCCCTCACCGCATGTTCCGACGACAGTTCCTCCAGCCCCAGTGGCCCGTCGGAAAGCGACGTTCCCAGCTGCTCCGCCAAGAAAAAGTCCAGCAACTCCGTGGAAATGATCTACAGCATTCCTGGAATTTCCACTTCCACCATCACCACCACCCTGATGGGAGAGAAGGTGCAAATGGACATTTTCACCAAGTACAGTTCTATCGCCCCTCTCGATTCCATCCGTGCGGAATGCGAGGAAAACAAGCAGGAAGCCCTTGAAGATCCCGAAAATTCCTCAGTCACCTGTACTGACAGGACCATCACCATCAAGTCTACCAGGGAATCAGGCGGCGTTTCCATCGAGAAACTTTACGAAAAGGCCCAGGGCGAATGCATGGTCTTCGAAAAGATGTTCCAGAGTGGAAACGACAACTACTATGACGAAGAAGAAGATGATGATGACGGCAATGACTCCCCCATCCATGAAAACAACGGTCCGATCTTCACCGATCCTTCCACTCCCAGCGATAACGACACTCCCCTAGTTGGAGGCGACGACTTCGGCAACCGTCAGGGAAAGGCCACCTGCAAAATCAGCAAGAATTCGGATAGCGAATTCGAAATGACAATCAGCGATGCCGACACCGCGACCCTGTACATGTCCATCAAGTACGACGGTACCAACCTGAAAGAACTGGGCACTACGACCTTTAACGAAAACATTCCCCAAAGTTTCATTGACCAGGAATGCGCCGATGCCAAGGAAGACGCCCTTGAAGACGCCGACGGAAGTGTCGTGACTTGCGAAGGAAACGTCATCTCCCAAATTCTCGAGACGCAATCCCCGTTCAATCCCATTCCCCTCATGAGCGGCCTGATGATGGAATACTGTAACGAAATCCAGGAAACTGGAATCATCCCCGACGATGACGAAGATTTCTAACAGTTCTTTCGGATTCCACCTATAAAGAAAGCTACTTCAAGAATGTTCATGCAACGTTCTTGAAGCAACGCTTGACTATTAAACCTGCGCAAAAATCTATAATCCAAGCGCTTGCAAAAGACATCCCAAATACCAGCAAGAACACCAGTACGGATTTTTTGGGAGCATAAGAGAACTGCTGAAAATAGTAGAAGCAGAAGAAGCTATGGATCAGCCAGATACCTGTAGACTGTTTTCCAATAACAACCAGAGGCTTCTTAAGGATATTCAGCTTATAAGTCACCATAATGATACCCAAGCAGAGGGACGCTCCGTAAAGGGAGTCAAACTGGTCAAAGCCCCAGGTATTTCCCTGCACCCAGCCATCTCTCAAAATCAAAGGAATCACGATAAACACAAGACCCGTAAGAACGCGCAGCACCCCCCTGCCATTAAACTTTTCTATAAGCCTTTCACAGATTTCGTACTTAGCCATCCAGGCGCCCAGCATGAACATGGGAAGCAAAATCAAGGTGGGACTCATCTTCACCCAAATGAAGGATGCGCGCAGGTAAATCAACTTATCGCTGAGCAAAACCACATTCAAAAGAACTCGTTCAATAAAGACCGCAAGAATAGTAATCCACACAATATCACTATAGAGGGAATTGCGCTTACGGTTGAAAAATGCCATGACCATGGGAGACATGAGCACCAAAATCAAGTAGGACGTCAGGAACCACCATTCCGCATTAAACGTGGAATCAATCAGAAGAGCGTTCTTTACCCAGCTAGCCAAATCCTTCGTAATGAAAGGGCAACGCAGGAACAGACCCATGGGGACGAACACCAAGAAAACCGGCCATACTTTAAAATAAAGTTTTTTCAGACGACGGAAAATGAAGGACAGGTAAGTCTCCGTCTTATCCCCATCACCACAAGCCTGCAGCTGTTTGGAAAAACTGCGGTAGATACCAAAACCCGCCATGACCGTAAACATGGCAACGCAAACCTTCCCCAGCAACGCCAGATGCCAAATGACGGAAGTTCCATCACTCATGGGAATCATCGGCTCGTAGGAAGCGCCGTTTACTAATCGATAGGGGAATGCAAAAATATGATGCAAAAGCATCAGTATAATTGCAACACCTTTCACAGCAGTAGTATCGTCTCTCTGGATCATGGAACGCAATTTAAAATTTTTTTTAGTTCATGGAAGTCGATCGCCGTTCCAGAGGGTGTTCCCCCGTAACTTCCTTCGCATTCCATTTCGACAGGGGAATTCGTGCTTCAAACACAACACCCAGCAAGAGATGGTTCATCATGCCCCAGCGTCTATGATCACGGAACGGATCATCATAATGAATCGCCTTGCCAATCCACTGGAACTTCGGCGAAATATAAAGGGCATCACCAATGGGGAGACGTTTCATGATCTGGACACTTCCGGAATACCCTGCATTATAAACGGAGTCACTTTTAAAGGCAAACTCCATAAAGCCGAGACCCGCCATAAAGTCAATATCAAAATTTCCTAGTTCTAAGGAATATCCCAGGAAGACATCCATGCCAGTAGCTGAATTTTTTGAACCTATCAGTCCATCCACCTGAAACTGGAATACAAACCGTCTGTACTGAAGGCGCAATTGAGGAAGCCCAAGAGACAAAATTTCATCTATATCATCAAAAGCAGAAGTAGATACCGTTTTCCCAAGAGACAAACAAATACCCGCCCTAAAAGCCTCATCCTTCTGATCATAGGCGCGAAGGCCCGACGCAATATCGTCATCCATGATTTTAACGACAGCATCCTTATAACGGGAATCCGGATACCGTTGCAGGAAATGATCACGGACATTCAAAATCCAGGAGTAATCGAAATCGAATTTTTCACTGCGACCCAAGGGGCTCTCATTCATAAACCAGAGATTTGCCCAGCTAGTAGCAAACTTCGATAGCATGGAAGACACGGATCCACCAGCAGTCTTGGCAATCGACAAAAGATGATCCTTATCAAAAAGTTTTTCTGCAATCATTACCGTCAATACGGAATTTCCATTAGACGCACCCGCCAACATCCTGCTTTTGGAACCCGCAAACCAGCTGTCATATTTTGCAATCATGAAATCCAGCAACATATTATAGGCGGCGTTATCTTCGTCCGTCGCAATTCGACCACTTTCCTCACGCCCCGCAAATGCAGCATAACGGGTAAAGACTTGAGGATATTCGCGTTCAGACGCCTTTTCGGAATACAAGGTAAACGCAATCTTTACCAGCTTTTCCATCTGGGCTTTATCGGAGCAAATTTCAGGACTCGCCTTCGGTCCGAATTCAGTTACAAAATCAAGAAGTTCAAGATGTCTACGGGAAGTATCCGAGACAGCGTTTTCGTTAAACAAGCCCAACACATAGGCGTCAAAAGTACAGGCGTCAATCTGGGACGGCTGCGCACCGCATAAGCCAACAACACACAACAATAAAGCAACAAGACGTTTCATCATCATTACTTCATCTCAGAAAGTGGTGCCAAAAAATCAAGGGTCAGACCTGCATAGAACTGATTTACAAACGCCTTACGACGACGGAATGCCATTCCCTTGATGGACCACTGAATTCGAGGAGTCAATGCCCCATGGCTGGAAAAAAGGATTCTCTTAAAGGCCTGTACTGCCCCCATCAACAATTTACAAGTCACCGTATCCTCCCCCATAAAGAACTGATCAAAACCAAAACCAGCCATCAAGTCTACGCCCACCGTCCCCCAGGTCTTATTGTAACCTAACAAGCCGTTAACGCCCATCGCCCCATAACCTCCATCGCCAACGTACATATCCCCCTGCAGCTGAAGAACCACATGATTAAACTGGACACGGAACACGGGGACACCAATAGATACATTCTCATCCGCAGGTTTCATGTTGTCGCTGAGCAAGGAACGTCCCACCATAGCACCAAAGGACATGGCAAACAGAGCTTCTTCCTTTTCTTCATGTTCAAGACTTTCCTTTTCCTCGTGACTTACAAGAAACTCAAGTAATTCTTGATTCAACATTCCCTCAAGCGCACCTCCATATTTGCTATTGGGATACACCTTCTTAAAATTCACCACAGCACGACGAAGCCATCCATAGTTATCTTCATAATAGGACTTGTCCTTACTGGCGCCTTCACTCATCAGCCACAGTTTCGCCCAGGAACCATACCACACATTCATTTCCTCGGGAACAGTTCTACCCGCCTTCACGGCGGATTTCGTCACAAGGAATTCATCCAGCAAATATTCCTTCTTTCCGTTCTTCAGCATATGACGTTTCACGTTGGCAAAGTGCGCGTCATACTTGGCAATTTCATAATCCAACGCAATGTTATACACCGCATTTTCTTCGTCTGTAAAAGTTCTGCCGTTTTCTTCTTGGCCAATCAAATGGACGTACTTTGTATAAGCAACGTCATACCCGTTCACCATGACATCACTTTTAGTACGATTAAAAAGGTTCGACACCCAAGACGAAAGTTCTTCCGCCTGACTAGAGATTCCACAAGTTTTATGTTTAATAGACACTGCTTTAGAAACCAAGTCCAAAACAGCACTAGATTGATCTCCGGACAAATCATTCTGAATGAAGGCATTCACAAGAGCCTTATCAAATTCACAAACAGACATTTCTGCAGACAATGAATCCGCAGGCTGAGAAAAGCCCGTAATAAACGAGCAAAGCAGAAATACAAACACTCGCGAAAATCGCATAACAGGAATATATAAAAATGCACCTGAAGCAAATATCTTCAGGTGCATCTTCATCGTTACTATTTCAGCGGAATAGCCGTTGATTGAATTCTATTTCAAATCCCGCATAGAATGGAGAAATTTCTCGCATCGCCGTGCAAAGTCCATCAGTTTTTCCTTGATAGGGATAATTCCTACGCACTTTCAATTCCGGAGCGCGGACATGAATTTCACTGATAATTGCATCCGCAATCGTTCGCTCCATCGGACGATTTGGATCATACAGGACGCCTATATCCGTATCACGCACCACTCCATTAAGCACCGGAGTAAAACTGTGAATCGCAAGATGAATTGCAAATCCATCCGTAGCCCGTACAAAATCTTCTACTTCCTTGCGATAGTTCAAGTAGTAGGCATAAGCCTGTTTGCGAAGAGACAAATATTTTGCCATATCCCCTTCGGGAGAATTTTCCTTAGGTTTATACGCATCCCAAAATTCGCTAAAGACAGTCTTATTCCAGAGGCTGCGATTTAGATCGATAAATAGACGGCTGTACTTCCCTGCAGAATAAAAATCCGGTTTAGCCTTTCTTACCAAATCCTTGTAGACCCCAAATGCCCCAATGTCGAAACCCCGATGGGATTCCTGAACCTCCCGAGGAATATTGAGGTTGCGGGCAAAAGCGGGCACATTGCAACTAGCATGTTCGCAAGTCACGAGCAACTTAAAATCATTAAACATGGTTTCCCCGCAATTACCACTCTACATCGTACAAGGTATTTTCTGCAAGACAATTAGCCAGGCGACCGTACTCGCAAACAAAATCGTCATGCCCCGGATTTGCCCCAACGTTTTTCACTAGAGCGCTGGCGAGAGTCCCGCGATTGAACATTTTCCGTAGAAGAGCCAGGGAATGTGCGGAAATCTTGGACTGAACTTTTGCGGTGATTTTCTTGATGAGTTCGCCTGCCGTGATTTCGGAAGCTTCGATACCGAAGGCTAGCAGGAAGTTCTTGTCGCGAATGATAGTCTTTTCGGCGAAGCGGGTGGTGTCCAGCAGAATTTTTGCAAGGGCTTCTGTCTCCAGCTTTTTCACGCGGTTCAATGCGAAGGAAGAATCCAGCCCGGTGAAGGCGCCTTCGGTAAGGCCCTTCAGCACAGCCACTTCCCATTCGGCGATGGCAATATCGGCGTCAGGACATTCCTGAATATCCACCAGGCGAATTTCCACGGCACCCCGGTCAAAGCGGGCAATGGCGCCACGGCTATTGAGGAAGAAATGGTTCAGCAAATGTTCCGGATCGTGGGGAGCAATATCCGCCTTCACCTTCTCGAAAATCTGCTTGTTGTAATCGTCGTAGGTGAATACGGCTTCCGGAATCACCATGCCTGCAATGCTGGGGACGCGATCCTGATTGTGGCGGTAAGTTTCGATACGCCCGTCCAAGTAACCGCAGTATTTTCCATCCAGGAAGGGGCTGGAAGCGGCGATAGCAGGAATCAACGGCAGCAGAGCGCGAATGGCAGCATGCAGCTTTCCGAATTCAGCATCACCGTTAAAACTCAGGTTTATGTGAGTGCTCTGGAGATTTGCCCAGCCGTGACCCTTGCAATTGAAAATGCGGTCGTAGGTCTCGTAAATTTCGTTGCAGTCGTATGGCCACAACTGCATTTCCGCAGGATCCATAAAGGGGTGGGCTGCACTAGGCAGGAGCATGGCGTTAATGGACTTCAGCTTTTCATTGGCCAGCAGGATTTCCTTATGGAAAGCGGCGCCAAGATTTTTCAGATGGTCCACAGGGTTTGCGCACTTGAATTCCAAAACATGACTCACCAGCTCATTGGAAAGTCCAATGCTACCGTATTCCACGTCGGAAAGCTGTTCGCCGTTCTTATCACGACCCAGGGGTACGTCTGCACGAGGAAGGACATTTAAATTGTCACGGTCAACAATCATGTATTCCATCTCGATGCCGTATTTTTGCCAAAGTTTGTAGGAGTTCATAGATAGAACGCTCTCTCGTGTTGAAGTAGTTTTTGTTGGGCTGCGTTCAGGCGATCTTCAATGCGGTGGCGCAAGGAACGCATAATGGCAGCGTAGATTTTTCTTTTACCGACTTGATCTTCAATCCCCGCGTCGATACTGGGATTATCATTGACTTCCACTACAATGGGGTGGCCGTTCCATTCCTTAAGATCCACACCATACAAGCCGTTTCCAATCATGCTGCAGATTTTAAGTGCAGTCTTTACAACGCCATGGGGCACACTTTCAATCGGCAAGCAGTCGAACATGCCGCAAATTTCATCCTTGTCCTCGCTGGCCCAGTTATAGATTTGCCAGTAGTCCTTCGCCATGTAGTATTTGCAGGCATAAAGAGGCTTTCCGTCCAGCACGCCAATGCGCCAGTCAAAATCCGTAGGTGTAAATTCCTGGGCAATCAAAAGGTCGCTGGTCGCGAACATCTTGTTCAGCGTATCTTCCAATTCCTCGTGGTTAGTCACCTTCTTCACGCCCATGGAAAAACTGGAATCCGGAGACTTCAGTACCATAGGAAATCCGATTTCCTTGGCCAAGGTGTGTCGATTTTCGGAATGGGCGATGATGGTCTTTGGCGTATGGATTTTTGCAGCCTGCATCAGTTCCTGAAGGTACACCTTGTTGGAACAGCGGAGGATGCTATCCGGGTCATCGATGACAGCAATACCCAAGGATTGTGCGCGGCGGGCAAAACTGTAAGTGTAATGATTGACGTTGGTGGTTTCGCGAATGAACAGAGCATCAAATTCACCGACGCGGTGGTAATCCTTACGGGTAATCAGTTCCACACGGAAACCCGTTTCTTCGGCAGCCTTGATGAAGTTCTGGATAGCCTGGGCGTTACTGGGCGGCTCCTTTTCTTCAGGATTCGTAAGAATGGCCAAGTCATACAAGTAGTCTTCTTCCTTGCTGGTGGCGTAGCGGTTCTTCTCGAAGTATTCCTGGGCAAACTTGTTCACCAGCTCCATGTGTGCTTCCGGAATTTCATCCACGCAAATGGGGCGAATGCTCTGGATGAACCATTTCTGCTTAAAGATGAACTTGGCGCGAAGAAGGGGCGCCTGGAACAGACGGTAAAGTTCCTGGGAAAGTTCCAAGTACTGGGGGCTCACATTCTGTCCGAAATAAATACTCAGGACGAACTCGGTTCCCGTCAACTTATGTAGACTCTTCTGAATCAAGTTGTCGATTTCGTCGGAAATATGCTTGATCACCGCAGTGGTCTTAAAGTCGCGCATATTCTTGACGCCAGGAATCACCTTGTGTCCCCGGGCTTCCGCCAATAGGGACACATAGTAGCCCTTGCTCTGGTAACTGTAATCCCTGCAGAGGTTGAAAACACGGGTATTACGGTCACTGTTGTACTTTTGGGAAATAAGGTAGTCCTGGGCAGAAACAACTTCTACGCCGGGTACATTAAGCTTCCAATTCTTCGGGTTATACACCACGATAAGCTTTTTCATGTATGTCTTTGGTTATAAAGTGTAGACTGTGAGCTACTTTTTTTCTACTACAAGAACATTGCCGTCGTAGGTCATGACGCCAAGGAGAATGCTGTGGATCAGTCGGAACTTGTCCACCTTGTAGTAAGGGCCGCCGCAAAGAGGATTTGCGCAGTCCGGATCCGCCACCAGGAACTGTTTCTTTTCATCAAGGCCGTACAGCACTACGAAATGGCCGCAGGGATCCCCGATGATATCATCAAACACAGAGCGGTTATTTTCGTTGGTGTATTCCCGCTTGCAACCGTAGAGGTACGTGGCCGAAAGTCCGCAAAGAACAGGAACGTTCTTCTTGAAGTACTTCTCGAACATGGACGCCCGCAAGTCTGCAGTCGCCACAGTGCCACCCAGGTCAATAAAGCGGATATAGGCTTCGATAGCCTTCTTCAGTTTTGGAGCATGCTTCGCCTTGTGGAGCTGCACAAGCTTTGCGCGCAACTCCGGCATCTTGAGGCCGCTCCAGCTGGGGTCGAAAATCTTGAGATTGTAAGAATAGATGGTAACCTTAAAGCCCCGCTTCAGGGCGTCGATACCCAGGAACACCCCGAGGGTACCGCCTTCTTCAAGGAATTCGATTTCAGAGATGAGTTGTTGAAGGGAAAGGTTTAAGCCAAGATGCGCATAGACCGCATGGAGGCTCGTGGGGCCGCAGGTCACGTCATCTGGCTGCGGCAGAATCTTGATGTCCATCGTTTGCCTCTGTCGAACGCCCTGGCCAACATGACCTAGGCCCTGAACTTGGCGGTGTCGGTATTGCTATCTAGCCGTCGATTGGACATGCATAAAACTACCAATTAAAATGAATAAAAACAAGAGGGGTAAAAAGATTATTTTTTGATTACAAGGGGAACATTCTTTTAGACACCAAAAGACCCCCGCACCATGTGATGCGAGGGTCTTTTTTTAAGGAGGACTCTGATTGGAGTTTCTGATTACATGCTTTCCAAAGTCTTGCCCTTGGTTTCAGTAATGAACTTCGCTACGAAGAAAATACTGATGGTTGCAAAGAGGGTGTAGAGCACGTAAGTCGGGCCAACACCGATGCCGCTCTTGCCAGTGAGAACCGGGAAGGACCAGCTGACCACAAAGTTTGCGCCCCACTGAGCCAGGCCGCACACGGAGATTGCCACAGCGCGGATGCGGTTGTTGAACATTTCGCCAAGCATCACCCACATGACCGGGCCCCAAGTAGCAGCGAAGAAGGTCACATAGAGGTTTGCTGCAATGAGGGCGATCACGCCACTTGCGCCAACCAAGCTACCGCTAGCGTCTGCACCGCAGATGAAGCAGAGAGCGAGAGTGCCGAGAGTGAGAGCCATGCCGACAGAACCAATGAGCAGAAGCGGCTTACGGCCAATCTTATCGATCAAGAGGATGGCTGCAATAGTCATGGTCAGGTTGATGCCGCTAGAAACGAGGCTCGTGAGGAAGGCATCGCTTTCGCCGAAACCAACGCTCTGCCAAAGCATGGTGCCGTAGTAGAAAATCACGTTAATACCCACCAGCTGCTGGAGCACAGCAAGACCGAGGCCCGCCCACACGATGGGAGCGATGCGCTTCTTGCCGCCAACCATTTCGAAAAGGTCGCTGAGCTTTGCAGGTTTTTCGTTCTTGAAGGTTTCGTGAATCTTGTTGATTTCAGAATCCACACCTTCGGAGTCAATCTTGGCAAGAACTTCCTTGGCTTCTTCCAGACGACCCTTGCTTACCAGGTAGCGGGGAGATTCCGGAAGACGGAGAGCAGCAAGACCGTAGAGAGCAGCGGGAATGATTTCCACCCAGAACATGATCTGCCAAGCCTTACAGCCGCCGATAAAGTCAGCACATGCAGAACCAGCCTTCACCACGATAAGATAGTTGGAAAGCAGAGCCACAAAGATGCCGATGACGATAGCGAACTGCTGCATGGATCCCAGACGACCGCGAAGATGTGCGGGAGCGGTTTCTGCAATGTAAATTGGCGCGATAATACTTGCAACGCCGATGCCTACGCCACCGATAACGCGCCACATGATAAAGTCAGGAATTCCGAAAGGGATACCAGAACCGATGGCACTGACCAGGAAGAGGGCGGCAGCAGCCAGCATGCAACGGACACGGCCAAAGGAATCAGCCAGGCGACCTGCAAAATAGGCACCCACTGCGGCGCCAATCAAAGCCAGGGATACTGCCCAAGCCAACTGAACGTCGGTAGCATTAAAGTGCGCCTTAAGAGCCCCGTTTGCACCGTTAATCACGGAGGAATCGAAGCCAAAGAGGAAGCCGCCAATTGCAGCGGACAGGGTAACCAGCACAATGTGCTTGAGATTGGATGTCTTTTTGTTTTCCATGGTGAACCTCACTTGTTTTCCCTTAAACTATCCCGGGGCAAGGGGTTACGTTATCAATTATGTTTCAAAGGCACGGACTTTTGTTTCCTTGAAACATTTTTCGGCCTTTTTGCAACATTTTTTGCTGTTTATGCACTAGGAACGGGGATTTTTACCGAAAAATTCCTTGTAGCACTTGGTAAAATAGGAGGGAGCGGAGAACCCGACGCGGTAAGCCACCTCGGAAATACTAAGGCTCGGATCCTGCAAAAGCTCACTGGCCCGTTGCAGACGACGCTCGCGGATAATCTCCACAGGGGACTTCTGGGCTAGACTTTTCACCTTGCGGTACAGCTGAACGCGAGAAACGCACATTTCCTGGCTAATATCCTCTACGGAAAGAGTGGGACTGTCCAGCTTTTTATCCACACAGGACAGGAATTTCTCCATAAATTCGTTCTTTTGAGGGATTTCTGCGGACTTTTCCGGTTCAGTCGGCTGGTTTTCAGCTAAAGTCTGGGTCGTAGCGTCCAAAAGTTGGTCTCTTTGTTCCTCAAGTTGGTCTCTTTGCTGTTCCACACGGGCCTTTTCAGCATCAAGTTCCTCATTTTTGCGGATCAGTTCGTCATTTTTCTGACGAAGTTCCTCATTCAGGCAGTCTTTTACACGATTTGCATGAATAATCAGGATCAAGAAAACGAAAACAACGCCAGTGAAAAGGCACATGGCAATGCTAAGCATGGCTCGAGCTTCCGATTCATCCTTGATTTTACCAACCAGATTGTGCATCTTGGCGATATAGCCCGCCCTTTTTTGGACTTCGCGGTACTGAAGCAGCAAAACATTGGCATTTTCCTTGGTAACAATGCTGGTTTCCAGCACATTGTTCTTTTCGTAAGGCTCCCCACGAAGAATCTTCAGAGCAAGTTCAATCAGCTCATCGCCGCAGGTGGGGTAAATGCCAGAAGCGATCAGCAGACCGTCACGGACATTTTCCATACCGCCATCGGAAATAGGCAGGGCATCCACACCCAAATACAGAACTTCATTTTCCTGACCATCCAACTGCCCGCGGGACGAAAGCACCTTGCGAGCCCCCAAGGCCATGCGGTCATTATCCCCAAAAACCAGGTCGATGGGGCCATCATAATACTTGAGGATTTCTTCCATGGCCTTGGCACCGGATTCTTCCTTCCAGTCGCCCTCGGCGTAACCCACAATTTTCAGATCCGGATATTTTTTGATGGCATCCGCGAAACCCTGATGACGTTCCTTAGCCGGTGAAGAACCCTTGAGGCCACCGATTTCGGCAATGTTTCCCTTGCCTTTCAGCTGGGCTGCCGCAAATTCTCCCATCATATTTCCGATGGCGTAATTGTCTGCTCCCATGAACGCCGCAAATTCCACGTCGTTCATCTTGCGGTCATAAAGGATCACAGGCACCTTCATATCCTGGGCCCGCTTCATACTTCCAGAAAGACCCTTCACCTGATTTGGAGATACAATCAGAAGGTCTAGTCCTGTATTCAGAAGAGAATCAATCTGACGGCTCTGCTGCACATCATCGTCGTCGGCAAAGGCCATACGGATTTCCACATCCTCATTAAAATAGGATGCTAGCACCAGCTCATCTTTTAGCTGGTAACGCCAATCCGTCAGCGAACACTGGGAAATACCAATGACATACTTGCGATCATGACTGCCGCAGCCCACAAGAGCCACCGTCAAAAACACACCCAACAAAGCCCCTAAAATTTTCCTCATGCTTCCAATATACAATAATTTTAGCTGCAGATTGCCACCTTAATCACGCCGTCCAGTTTGTTTTCGAAAATGCGGTAGGCTTCCTCGATTTCTGCCAGCGGAAACTTGTGGGTAATCAGCGGAGTGGTGTCGATTTTTCCTTGTTCTATGAGGGAAAGGATTTCGACGCAGTCGCAACCGTCAACGCCACCAGTCTTGAACGTGAAATTCTTGCCGTACATTTCCGGCAGCGGTAAAACCATGGGCTTGTCGTAAAGGGCCACCACCGTCACGATGGCGTTGGGTCTTGCGTTTTCCCAGGCCATGCGGAAAGTCTCTTCGGTGCCAGCCACTTCCAGCACAACATCAGCGCCGCCATGGGCGCTTTCCCTTTGCACCACGGTGCCACATTCCTCCGGCGTAGTCACAATCACCTGGGGATAATGCCTGCGCACAAATTCGCGACGCATTTCATCCTTTTCGCAAACGATAATCTTTTGTGGATTCTTCAGCATCACGCAAAGCAGCGTGCAAATGCCTGTGGGGCCAGCGCCAATAATCAGCACCGTATTCTCGGTCTTGATTTCAGAAATGCGGGCGGCCCAGAAACCTGTAGCCAGCACGTCACCTACAAAAAGTGCCTGCTCGTCGCTGACGGAATCAGGAATCTTGTTCAGACCCTGATCTGCAAAAGGCACCCGCACAAATTCCGTCTGGCCGCCATCAATGCGGCAGCCCAAAGCCCAGCCGCCATTCTTGTCGGTGCAGTTATTCACGAAACCATTCTTGCAGAAAAAGCATTCCCCGCAGAAAGTTTCCACATTCACCGTCACGCGGTCGCCAGCCTTCACGTTTTTCACATCATCACCGACGGATTCCACAACACCCACCATCTCGTGGCCTACGGTAATTCCCGGCACCGCCCGGGGTACGGAACCATGCTTGATGTGCAAATCACTGGTACAGATGCTCCCCATGGTCACACGAACAATGGCATCCTTCGAATCCTGAAGTACAGGCTTCGGCTTTTCCATCAATTCAAACTTCTTGTGTTCTTTGTAAGTGTAGGCGATCATGATTAAAACTCAAAAATTTAAAAACGATGTGAGACCTTCGAAGGAATATATTGTTTTTTAAACTCCGTTGTGATATCCAAAGTATCTGCATTTGTATAGGGAGTCTTGTAAATCAACTTCCATACAACTGTCGTGTCAGGGGTACCTATAGCCCGAATGTAGTAATAACGAGATTCCGCCATCACAGGCAAGTGCGTGAACTTCGGATTTCCACAGTAGGTGGGATAATTTTTACAATAGCAAGTGTAATGAGGAAAGAAACGCGTACGCGTCAAACCTCTGTGAAGCAAACGAAGACCCAACGGATTTCTTCTCTTCATTTCCGATATCAAAGAATCTTTTTTGATCGGAATCAGAGAATCTACATATTCACCATCCCGCATCTCATAAAATAAAACATTCCCAGGCAGGCCTACGGCGCTTAATTCATAACGTGTCTTAAAGCTAGTTTCTTGCAAGAAAACATTATCTACTACGGCAAATTTTTCTCTAGCGGAATTTTCGTTAAATTCTCCATAATCAGGAAAAGGTATATAACCGGTCTTCTTGAACAATCCGAAATTAAAATCAATTGTTACGGTGTCTTCATAGTGAGTTGTATCTAATTCCACTTTTCGTCTAGGGTAGTAATGCATCGCTTTTTCATCTGGACATGCCTTTGCATGGCATTCAAATTTGTCGCCATCCATTTGACAATTTGATCCAAGCCATACGGAAATATCGCCCTTATAATCTTTGATGCGATAATACACCAGAGCTTTTTCTGGAATGCGATTGCAATAGAACAAGTAGGAAAGCCATCCCAACAAAGCTAGTACCAAAACAACAAGAACGGATATAAAAATTTTCTTCATACTACGCCTCATCAAACATACCAGCATTGGCTATATCTTACTCTTTGACTTAGTGGACATAAGAAAAAAGTAGTAATTCTACAAAGTTAAACCCTAATCAGGACAAACTACCTCAGCGAAATCCTATCGTGGTTCTGTTTTGTTTCGAAGTTGTAGTTCTTTGCAAGAAGTTCCCTGGGCAAGTTGAACAGTTCCGTAGCCTTTTTCAATGTTTTACCACCGTTCATTGTGGATAAAATCAGGGCGCCACTTGTCCAGCGGCTTGGCGGGCTTTTCAGGATACCCGATGGCGTGAGTCGCCAGGGGAACAATGTTTTCAGGAAGCTTCAGCAGATTCTTCAGGAATTCAACACGCTCCATGGTAGGATACACGCCCAGGCAAACGCCCCCGAGGCCAATACCGTGGGCTGCCAGTAGAATGTTTTCCGCAGCGGCTGCCGCGTCAAAAATCCAGTAGTCCTTATTGCCTTCGATGGTGGCATCCATATCGCCGCAAACGACGATGGCCACATTGGCGCGGGCCACAGGATCCGCGTACTTCACCGTTTCTGCATAAGTCTTTTTCGTTTCGGGATTACGCACCACCACAAAGCGCCAAGGCTGCTTATTGCAAGCGGAAGGTGCCGCCATTCCTGCACGAAGAATCATTTCAATCTGTTCATCAGAAACGTTCTGTTCTGTAAAAAAGCGGACTGAAGCGCGGGAGTGAATCGCATTTAAAAGAGACATAGATTCCTGCATAAAACTCCTACTTTCCTAAAGCCTTCTGAATAGCCGGTTCCAAATCCTTGCCAGTAACCGCAGGTTCAAAACGACCCAGCACTTCACCATCGGCGCTTACCAGGAACTTAGTAAAATTCCAGCGGATATCGTTTTCTCCAGAGGACAGCTTGTTGGCCTTGGACGCCATGATGGTCACCAGGCTCATCAGCGGATGCTTCAGGCTGAATTTCTTCACGCCAGTCTGAACCTTAAGCCATTGGTAAAGAGGAATGGCATTTTCGCCATTCACGTCAATCTTCTGGAAGCGGGGGAACTTGGTGCTAAAACGCAAAGTGCAGAATTCCTGAATTTCCTCGTCGGAACCAGGCGCCTGACCGCCGAACTGATTGCAGGGAAAATCCAGAATTTCCAAACCCTGCGGGCCATACTTATCGTAAAGTTCATCCAGGTCGTTGTACTGGGGCGTAAACCCGCACTTGGTAGCCGTATTCACAATCAGCAGCACCTTGCCCCTGAACTGAGAAAGAGAAACATCTTCACCCTTGTTATTCTTCACCGTAAATTGATAAATATCCTGGGACATAAGAACTCCTGTGATAAGGCGACCCATTTTTGTTTAAACTCAATATACAAATTATATCGTGCACGATACAATAGCAAAAAGAGACAGATACCCTAAAATCAAATGCCCGGCATTTCTGCCAAGCTATGTCAAAGAATGCGTTCCCCATCTTTTCGTTTATCGCCCCTTGACATCCTAAATTTTCTAAACTACATTTTATAGTGCACAAAAGTGCATTTGGCAAACTTTAATTTATGCCCTGCCGTTTTTGCGTGTCCGCAGGGAAGGAGATGGATTCTTGAGCTTTATCAGCCTTCCTTACAAAATCATTGAATTTCATGAATGTATAACACAAATGTTATGTGTTTATGGGGTTTGTATAATCTTTTTGTTATTTTTATACAGAAAAATAACACTTAAAGGTTATATAATGAATCAGAGAATCTTGCTCCTTCGCTCGCTCTGACCTTCCCTAAAAAGGTTGATACTTGACCTTTCCTAAAAAAAGTTGACATTTTTGGTGTGTTTTCACAGACCAAATTCGTTAATGGACATGTGAGATGGATTCCGTCAACATAGTCATATACGCGGACTTCTGTTTTTCCAACAGATTCGCGATGCAATCTTCCGACATACTGCGCCAGCGTTCCCTTCCACGAAATAGGGAATGGCGAGAATAAAGTATCTAATTCCTTGAGGTCAAAACCTTCGCCAATGTAACGGCCGGTTGCTTATCGGTAAAATCTAAATTTCCTCACAGGAACTGCGCAAAATACGCAGGGAGCAATTGGGTTGCACCATCTTTTTGATAATCCTTTGTATAAATCAAATAGCGATTCCCTACGCGGTTTGAATATTTTTCACAAAAAACATCAAGCGAAGCGTGAGCCCTATGACTCGAAGATTTAACCTCAATAGGGCAAATCTTATTCCCGCGGGACAACAAAAAATCAACTTCGTAATTATGACCACTAGCCGGATTCAAGAATGTATGGTAATAAAGTTGATTACCATTAGCCGCCAGCGTCTGGGCAATTACATTTTCATAAAGGTAGCCCAAATTCACATTCGACTTATCGCTTAGCAATTTTTCATAAATCGTATTTTCGGTAAAATCCTTATCTAAAAAGACCAGCGTTGTAAACAATCCTACGTCGGCAACAAACAACTTAAACAGATTTGGATCCTTGTTGTTAGCAAGCCCCACATTAGGGTCATTGG
Source organism: Fibrobacter sp. UWR4 (assembly GCF_003149045.1). NCBI lineage: Bacteria > Pseudomonadati > Fibrobacterota > Fibrobacteria > Fibrobacterales > Fibrobacteraceae > Fibrobacter > Fibrobacter sp. UWR4. The sequence goes on from NZ_QGDU01000041.1 coordinate 19,280, forward strand.
CATGATACGCAATTAGTACCGTTTTGGATTCCACCAACATCGAAAGAAGCGGAGCAATGCTATCAGCCCGTTCATTGGGCAACACGCTAGAAACCTGGTAACGTCTTGCATTCTTGTTCAACTGCGCAGGGATATTCTTAAAAAGATCCGTTATTCGTCCGGTCTCGTCAAGCTTGAAAAAGTCATCTTGGTAAAGCTTTAAAATTCCACGCTTGACATAATCCACCTTTTTCAAGTCATTCGTTTCAAGATAAGATTCTACCGCCATAGGCATTCCACCAACAAGCATGTATAATCTAAAATCACGCATCAACTTGCGGTGAGCGATACCCACAGGCTCCCGATTATCAAAAACTTTTCTCAACAAGGGAACCGTCCCCTTCTTGCCGATGGCCCACAAGAATTCCTCATAATCCATCGGGAACATCTCTATCCGTTCTTCTTCACTTGGAATCAGGATGTCCTTTACATTTTTCTTTATAGAAATAAGAGACCCCGTTTCGATATAATCGTAACGACCATCCTTTACCAGGTGCTTAATGGCCTGCCTAGCCCTTGGGCAAAACTGAACTTCGTCAAAAACAATAAGCGTATTCCGAGCTTCAAACGAAACCCCATAAATAAGCTGAAGCTGCAAAAAGATTCTGTTCAAATCCGACAAATCGTCAAATAGAGAAATCACCGCCTTAGACGCAACAGTGAAGTCGATAATCAAGTGAACCGCATACTCGTTTTTTGCAAATTCTTCTACGATGGTAGACTTTCCAATACGACGAGCCCCTTCAACCAGAAGGGCGGTTCTCCCCCCGGAGTTTCGCTTCCATTCGACCATCTTATTATAAATTTTGCGCTTAAAGATCATAGTCCACCACAGAATCGTTAGATTTCACTTTTAAAATATACGCAAATTCGTTAAATTTTCAAACATCATTTTTCACAAAATCGTTATTTTTTTAATCTTAAGGCCAAAAAAAAGTTTTGCGAGATCCCTGCAGCCCCAATTCTCCGACATTCATTTAAATATTAGTGTTCAGACACAATAGCCACCAAAAGGTAAAATGATTTTAACACAATTGCCTTTTCAACACAAAATCAGCGATTTATCTTTTTTATTTAAAAATTTTGAACATTTTTATTAAATCACTATTGATTTTTGCGTTTCTGTATTTCATATTTGAACATGAAAATTAAATCAAACAAACGTTGGTTTTAAATCAAGGAGTACCACTATGAAGAGCAATCTTCTCAAGTTGAAAATGTTCGAAGCTGTATGCAAATGCGGCCATGTCGGAAAAACGCATTACGTCATCATCAGATTCCCTCTGATGGCTCAATCTAGGAAGGACGCTGCAAGAATTGCCCGTCAAATGCCACGCGTCAAACACGATCACCAAGACGCAATTTTGGACGTTATCAAAATTGATCAGAAACGCTATTTCGAACTACTTGAAATAAACAACCACGATCCCTACCTACATTGCACATGCATTCAAGAGCAGAACGCAATTGAACTGACAGACCGATTGATGGACGAAGACCATTCAAATCACTTCACATCTCGCAAAGAAGAAAATAAAAAAACGTTCTATCGCAACAAGCAAAAAATCCGCAACCAGAAAAAATACATGAACCACTACGCCGCATAACGGAGATTACCATGGTAAAAAAAAGATTAAGCGACATTTCCAAAATTTCCGGCGGTCAAATCACTTCTAGACTAGAGAAGAAAGAAATTGACGATCTCTTTGAGATTGTAGAAGAATCAGACAAACCAAAAATTACACGCGAAGCTTTCGTTCTGGTTCCTAGAGCTATTTCAAATAGTTTTGTGGACAAATCTTCTTTGATGAAAATTGTTTGCGAAAAAGAAACTAAGAAGGAGGTCGATGCAGCAGGCCTAACCGCCTTTGTCAGCGAAGACAAAATCACTAAAGCGAACACTTTGGTCCTTAAACTATCTTCTCCGTACGACGCCTGCATCATCACAAAGAACGACGAGAACCTGATAGTTTCATCCTTTTGCGCCACGCTAACAATTACGGATAAAAACGTCAGCTTGCTTTACGTATTAGCCTTTTTGAACTCAAAATTGTACCAAGACCAAATCAAGGACCATGCAGCAGGATCCGCCATCCCATTAATTTCTGTAGGAGCTATCGAAAATGTACAAATTCCTCTCCCATCAAAAGAGGAACAAGAAAAAATAGGAAAGGACTTCATAAACACCATGAAAAAAATCAAACTTATAAACAAAGTTATCTCTTTGGAAAGTGAAAAAATAAACTCTATTTTCTACGGAATGGAGGGATAAGGAAATGGATAAAAATAAAGAATTTGTAGATGAATTTATCGGCACCGTAGCATACACTATCAGTGGAGAGCAAACCCTTCCATATGCTGGAGCAAAAAAAACCTTAATCGGAATGCTTTTCCTTAATGCAATAACGAATTCGCCAGAACTCGCAAGCGTTGACAACAAAAACGATTACGCCACAATGCTGACCTTTGCACGAAAAATTTTCGGATCGGGAGCATATGACGAGGAAATTCTAGAAAAGACCTTAAATCTACTCGAAAAAAAATACGATCTCCCCGCAGGAATTTTAGAAGCAGAATCACTAAAAAGGCACCTAGACGACCACCTAATCAGTTTAAGAGAAAGTTTTAACATGAACGAACTCCCGTCGGATATCGACTATGTTTCCGCTCTAAAAGACTTAATCGCTCGCCCCCAAGACAACAAAGACACTGTCAACACCTATCTATATTACACAAACGAAAGTCTGCAGCAACTAGCAGCAGGAATACTGAAAGTCAAAAACAACGAAACCTTTATGGACTGCTGTTGCGGAATGTTTTCTTCTGCACTCTACAACGATGCAGCAAATTACATTGGGGTTGAGCTCGACAAAGAAATGGCCGGCATTGCGGCAATGATTCTGATCATGGCCAAGAAGAAATTCAGCATAAAACACGAAAACTTCTTGAATCACAAAGACGAAAATGTCGCAGACAAAATTCTTGCAGATATCCCCAGCGGTACCGGAACACCCCAAACGGAAAGTCGTCCTTACGGCAAAAATACCGAAGCCTATTGCATAGAAAATGTTGTCAAGGCTCTTAAAGATGGCGGCAAAGCTGTAGTTGTCTGCTTTGGATCGATTTTGAGCAAACAAGATTCTTCAAAAAAATTGCGTGAGGCTCTCACAAAGGATCACTTACAAGCAGTAGTTTCTTTGCCACCGATGTGCATTGGCACAAAATCAAATACCAATTTGATCATTCTGCAAAAAAACTGTCATGCTAAAGAAATCAAGTTCATTAACGCATCAAATCTTGAAATCAAGAATCAGAACAGAATGACGTTGAACGAATCAGACATTTTGGATATCATCAGATGCCTAAATGGCGATAAGGCAAAATGTTTTTTCAAAGACATTCCTATTGAAGATATTTTGAGTTCCGACAGCATTTCTTGGATTCCGAATAACTATGTAAAAAGTAAAGAAACAAGCAAAGGACGCACCATTCAAGAAATTGACAAGGATTTAAAAGAGTCCTATAAAGAACTTGAGGAATTATTTCTAAGTAAATAATTATTGTTCACAGTCAAAACCGTTCGCCAATGGCGAACGGTTTTTCCGCCGAACAGTTAAGTCACCTCTTTAAAATTTTCGCATTGCCATATTCTGTTATTACTCCGTTTACATACTATACGCGAGAAATTCTATGCTGACAACATTCCTTGTAGTACTTGGTATATTGGCACTTTTCGGAGCTAGCAATGCAGAGGACGCATGCCTCATTACGTTGCTGTTGAAAGTAGTATTGCCACTCTTGATTCTAGTGGGACTTATGGTGTTATTGTCGTTCGGGGGGTAAGATGGATTCCGTCACAATAGTTTATATCCAAGAGCCTCGTATCCCTTAACACGCTTTTGATGCATTCTTGCCAAAACAGGAACATTCCCGTCAACATAGTCATATACGCGGACTTCTGTTTTTCCAACAGCTTCGCGATGCAATCTTCCGACATACTGCGCCAGCGTTCCCTTCCACGAAATAGGGAATGGCAAGAATAAAGTATCTAGTTCCTTGAGATCAAAACCTTCGCCAATGTAACGGCCAGTTGCAAGAATTACAATATTCGAATCAATCTTCGAATCATTGATTTCTTCCATAATGCGTTTTAGTTGTTTCTTTCCCATGCCACCTTTCAAAACAAAAAGGTGTTCAACATCTGCATGCAATCGCTCATAAAACCAGTCCAGGTGTTCCGTCCTTTCAGACAGCACAAGAATTTGGCGATGCTCCTTATAAACCTGTAAAATTTCACCAGCAACCAGTTCGTTTCGTTTTTCGTCTTGCCAAAGTTCGTTAAAGACTTCCTGTATTTGCAATTTGGCAGCATCGTTCTGGAGACGGAAATCTGTATTTCGCACAATTACAGAATGAGAAAAATCTCGTTCCGTCGCCTGTTTCTTGGCGCTAACAGAATAGCGTACCTGTCCCAAATTCATCATCACAATCGGGTGTTGCCCATCCTTACGAGACAAGGTCGCCGACAGCCCCACCTTATAAAGAGCATCGCTTTGGCGAACCGCCTGCTCAAAAGAAAACGCCGAAATATGATGGCACTCATCTACAATAACTTGCCCATATTCATTAAGCCATTCTACAGTTTTTCCATCACGATAAACACTAGAAATCAGAGCCACATCAATTTTACCGAAATGCTTCTTCTTAGTTCCGCTAAATTGTCCAACTTCTTTTTTGGGAACATTTAGAAATGCGCAAATTCGTTCCACCCATTGATCCATAAGTTGTGTACGATGCACAAGAATCAATGTATTGACTTTTCGTTTCGCAATAAGCCACAGGGCAACAACTGTCTTACCAAAGGCTGTTGTCGCGGACAAAATTCCATTTTCATGTTTCAACAAAGCTTCTGCAGCAAGCAACTGTTCAGGATAAAGATTTCCCTCAAAAGAAACATCCATCGGCAGCCCGCAATTTCGTTCATCATTAACAACAGGTTCGATATTATAATGCTGCAGCAAATTAATCAACTTGTCAAAGCAACCAACAGGAATCGCGATATGCTTCGGGTAAAAATCATAACAATAAAGAATCCTTGGTTTTCCCCACACCGGCAATCTCAAGGCCTGCGCCTGATAAAATTCCGGGTTCTGAAATGATGCCAACCTCAAAATTCTATTTCGGAATAAGGCAGGCAACCCCGCAGATTCAATAAAAATTTGATTGCTGATAGTGATGTTTATTTTTTGCGGTAATACAGCCTTTATTTCAGGATAACTCGGACTACTTTTCCATGGTTCATCGTCAACAGAAACATCTGAAACAGGCAAAATTTCACGATGGGACTTGGCCTTAAAAACATAATCTTCAACAAAACTCTTGCCTATTTTCTGTATCGAGGAAAGGTACGCCCATTGGTCCTCATAAACATCGCCGGTATCAGGAGGCGAATTTAAGTCGCCAAGTAAATTTGTTTAACTTGCCTAGAAATATACTCTAATGGGGTGAGAAATCCAAGTCGTTTTCTCGGCCGATTGTTC
>NZ_QGDU01000042.1 GCF_003149045.1 Fibrobacter sp. UWR4
ACCAGCATCGATTCCATCGATATCGCTGAAGACCGCGACCTGTTCCGCAAGATGATGGACCAGCTGGAAATCCCCATGCCCGAAAGCGGCATGGCTACCAACATTGACGAAGCCCTCGCTTGCGTCAAGCAGATCGGTGGCTACCCTGTGATGATCCGCCCCAGCTTCGTGCTTGGCGGCCGCGGCATGGAAGTCATCTACGACGAAAACATGCTCCGCGAATACGTTGCCAAGGCTGTTGGCGTTACTCCGGATCGCCCGCTCCTCATCGACCGTTTCCTCCACAACACTCTGGAATGCGAAGCCGACGCCCTCTCTGATGGCGAACACGTTTACATTCCGTCCGTGATGGAACACGTGGAACTTGCAGGTGTCCACTCCGGTGACTCTGCCTGCATTATTCCGCCGGTAACCATTACCGAAGCAAACCTGAAGACAATCAAGGATTACACTCGCAAGATTGCAGAATCCCTCCACGTTTGCGGTCTCATGAACATGCAGTACGCTATCGAAGACGGCAAGGTTTTCGTTCTGGAAGCCAACCCCCGCGCATCCCGTACCGTGCCTCTGGTCTCCAAGGTCTGTAACACTCAGATGGCCCGCCTTGCAACCCGCCTCATGATGGGTGAAAAGCTGGAAGATTTGAAGCTGAAGGACAAGAAGTTCAAGCACCACGGCGCCAAGGAAGCTGTGTTCCCGTTTGACAAGTTCCCCAAGGTTGACCCGGTTCTCGGTCCTGAAATGCGTTCCACCGGTGAAGTGCTGGGCCTCTCCGAAGACTTCGCCCTGGCTTACTACAAGAGCCAGGAAGCTGCAGGCTCCATCCTGCCGTCTTCCGGTGCCGTGCTGATTAGTTTGTCTGACAAGACCAACCTCTGCGACCAGGCTATCGAAGTGGGTCAACGTTTCCAGGAACTGGGCTTCAAGATTTACGCAACCGAAGGCACCGCCAAGTTCTACGAAAAGGCTGGCGTCAAGTGCGAAGTGGTGAACAAGATCGCCGAAGGCCGCCCCAACGTTCTGGATGTCATCCTGAACAAGCAGGTGAACCTCATCATCAACACCCCGTGGGCTCGCCGCGACGCTGTTGCCGATGAATCCGCCATCCGTAAGGCTGCCATCAAGTACAAGACTCCTTACATCACCACCCTCGCTGCCGCTCTCGACACCGTCAAGGGCATCGCCGCAGCTAAGGCTGGCAAGGGCGAAGTGAAGAGCTTGCAGGAGTATCACGCTAGCATTGAAGAAGTGTAATGTAAACGTCATCCTGAGTGCGTAAGCACGAAGGATCCATGCCCGCGAAAGCGGGAATCTAGCCTAAACTAAAAGAGTCCCGTCTCATAGGAGGCGGGGCTCTTTTTTGCACCTATTTGTTTTTGCGATAGAAATATTGGACTATGGCGTGATTTAATAAGAGGGTAAATCATGCAGTCATATTCATTGTTAAATGATTTCCAAACCGAGTGTCGCAAAAACATGTTTACATGTTTTTATGACCGAGGAGCAGAATCAAAATGACGAAGTCATTTCATTCCAAAATAGAGGATAAAACAATGTCTAGAGTCCATTACAATGAAGAGATGAAGCTTCAAACGGTCAAAATTGTCCTGAAGGGCGAAAAATCAACAAGCCGAGAGGCACGACCGTTGCAAGCTTGCTTGCAAAAGGGCATGCCCGAGGCGTAGAATTTTCTGCAAAAGTCCGCTACCAAGATTGCCAAGGATATCGGTGTCACAGCGAATACCGTGTGCAGGTGGGTCCAGGATTACCGAAAGCAGAACAATTTACCGTCTTATGAAGAAGAACGCCGGCTCAAGAGAGTCTCCATTGAAGAACTTGCGACAAAGAACCGTGAACTGGAGCGGAAACTTAAACAACGAGAAAAAGAACTTGCCGAAGAAAAGTCCGCAAGTCGAATATCGTAAAATAAACTTGTTTATTTTATGATTGAGACGAGGATCTTTCTACAAAGGGAAACCATCGAAATCCTAAAAAAAATCTATGAGGCGAGAGAAGCGACAAAACTTGTTTTGTCATTTCCGAGCCGACAGGTCAACTATGGCGTAGCCATGAGTGGTCACGGCAAGAAGCCAAGAGAAATCAACGGCGGCAGCGTGAAGCAGACCTCGTTCAGACAGTCCGCAGCGTATTTGAGGAATACTTCTGCATCTACGGCTGCACGAAGCTTTTGAGAGAACTGAACAATTTGCGCCATTTGGACTTAACCAGTTCTGGTGTGGCGATATCACGTATATCCGTACGAACCTCGGTTGGGTGTACCTGGCCGTTGTCCTGGATCTGTTCAACAAGGAAGTCATCGGGTATGCAATCAGCAAGAATATTCGAAGTCCGGGAGGACATCTTCAAGTACATCGAACTGTTCTACAACCGCAAGCGTTTGCACAGCAGCCTGGGGTACATGAGCCCGGTTGCCTACCGTTTGCAAAAACTTAGCGCATAACCTTTAACAATTAATACGAAAAAAGAGTATATTTAAAACGTCAGATTAATGAATATGGCTTGCGGAAAACCCTCTATTAAAAAATCAACAAGTCCAACAACGTTTAACGTTTTACTTCATCAAGCCAGCTAAAGTGCTGAGCAGCACATCCATATTGATGGGTTTTGCCACATGAGCGTTCATGCCTAATGAAACCGCCTTACGACGGTCCTCTTCGAAGGCATTGGCGGTCATGGCCACAATGGGAATGTCCTTACGGTCATCATCAAGTTGGCGAATTTCACGAGTAGCATCATAACCATCCAGATTAGGCATCTGGATATCCATCAGGATAAAGTCGTAATAGCCGGCATCCTTTTCGGTCAACATACTCAGGCACACACGTCCATCCACTGCACGTTCAACAGAAAAACCTGCTTCCACTAACAGCGTCATCGCAATTTCGGCATTAAGGTCGTTATCTTCCGCCAAAAGAATTCGCTTGCCCTGAAGTTTGCCAAGATCAGCCACGTCACTACCAGTTTCACTGCGGTATTCTTCTGCAGTGCAAATACGATGTTCCAAGGTAAAGCAGAATCTGGTTCCGACACCTTCCGTACTTTCCACCTGGATGGTTCCACCCATCAGCTCCACCAATCGCTTCACAATGGGCATACCTAGGCCAGTACCCACAATTTTACTTTCGGTAGAATTGCGTTCACGGACAAAGGCATCAAAGATGTGTGGCAGGAATTCCTTGCTCATCCCGATACCATCGTCTTCCACCACAAATTCATAAGCGGCGTAGCCTTCCCGTGAGCAGGGAATTTCCCTCATGGAAGTTTCAATCTTGCCGCCCACCTTGGAATACTTGATTGCGTTACCCACAAGGTTCACAATCACCTCACGGATCTTAACCAAATCCGCATAGACACAGTCGTGTTCAATAGACATGGAGGCCGTCAAGGTCAGATTACGATCCTTTAGGGATGCCTCAAAAATGTTCATCGTCGTATCCGTGTTGTCCCGCAGGCGCGTCGGACGTTCATTCACTTCCATCTTGCCACTTTCGATGCGGGCCATTTCCAGCACGTTATTAATCAAGGAAAGAAGGAAATCACCAGAGTTTTTCAGTTTCTTAAGATGTCCCTTCAACTTTTCAGGATCATCGCATTCCTTTTCCATCAAGGTCGCAAAACCAAGAATGGCGTTCATGGGCGTACGGATATCATGGCTCATATTGTTGAGGAACGCAGTTTTTGCTCGGCTAGATTCCTCGGCAGCAACCAGGGCTTCCTTCAGGAGTTCCTGCTGTTTACATTCGTTCATCACGATTTCAGTAGCATCACCATGATAGCCACTCAGCTGGTAAGATCCATCGGGCAGCTGCACTGCGGTACCGCCACATCGGTTGTAGATGTAGCCCTTGGTCGGATGCTTCCAGCGATAGAGTGCTTCCGCAAACTGCCCCGCCTTCATCTTCTCGATGGCCGCACCAAATATGGGCAAGTCTTCCGGAAGGATGCGACCAGCCAGGAAGTCATGGACATCTTCCTGGGTCATGGATTCACCATCAATACCCATCAGTTCATAAAGTTTGCTATTGCCGTGCATCTTGCCACGTTGGCCGTCCTTCAAGGTAACAAACCAGACGCCAAGACCGGCATTGGAAATAATGTCACTATACTCAGCCAGTTCCTTACGACTCTTTTCCTCCTTGGCTAGAGCTGTTTCCACCTGGACTATTTCATCCTTATCGACGGTCACACTCCAAATTTCATCTTCGGCGTCCTCAATCCTGATAACACGTCCGCGCTCTTCCACATGTTTCCAGGAGCCATCCTTACAGCGCACTTTGTAATTCAGGGTAAACAGATTTCCTTCGCTGACCGACGCAAACGCTGCAGGCAACTGATTCCTAACTTCATCCCGATCCACCAGCCCGGCCATATTTCCGCCGGAAATTTCAATCATTTCAGGAACCGTGTAGCCAAGCATCTGGGCCAATTGTTCCGAAACGTACTTGAAAGTAAACAAGCGGTCCACCTTAGAAATTTTGAAACCACCACGAATCGTTTCTGCCACGGTCTTTGCCTGCAGTTCACCACGCATCATAGTCGCACGCAACTGCTTGTTGACCAGCTGCAGTTTCTCGTTGAACTCCGCCAAGTCCTTTAAACGACGATGCTCCTCCTCGTCGCCCATGTACATTCCAACATACACGAAAATCATGGCGACACTAATACCCAGAACGGTAAAATATCCCCTGGCATCAACGAATATCTGCAAATACGATCCAATCACCGGCGGAACCATGTAAAGCAGAACCGCAACAACAGCCTTGGTATTGAAATTATCAGCCCTTTTAATTTTTTCTCGGATTAAAAGGATAATCATTGCAACCGCATAAGAGTAGGACACCAGAATCTGGAGGAAATAAAAATCTCCACGACGCATCGCATAATTTTCATCCAAATAAATCACCCACTGATTCTTAAAGGAAAATACGCTCACCACAGCGAACAGGACAATGGGGACAATAGCGCAGACTTTCAGCCATTTAGGAAAATGACCTCCATTCAAGGAGAACAATCTGATAACCCATACCAGGATCAAACAGGAAACGATGGACGGCAGCACAGCCAACAAGTAATAGAACAAGTACCCGATGGAACGGAATTCCCCAAAAAAGCCATTTTCAAAAAGAATGGCGCCCATGGCCGCCAGCTGAAGAACGACGACTACCAAGGCAAATCGGCTAAAGGTTTTTTGAGATGCTGAATTTTTACTTTTCGCAAGCGCTCTTCCAAAGACGAACATATCCATCAGCAAGAAAAACACTGCATGTATTACATGAACAAGACTGGATTCCATAAACACCAACTATAGTTTACTTTTGTAACAAAAATATATACAATCCACAACATCGTCCTATCACGGAACCAACTAATCCCTCAAATAAGGGGCAAAATGTTAAAATTTCCCCTTTTTCGATACTTTCATTTTTTGTAAAACAGTTCAACTCCTTATTTTACAAAGCATTATGATTTCGTTACGTATTTTTATACATATTTTGTAAAACACAAGCACTTGAAAACGGCTTTTTTGGGTCAAAAAAAGCAGATTTTTTTGTGTTAGCACCCATTGCCGTAGAGAACGAGCTTTTCTATTTTTTCCCCCGATGAAGAGAACTGAACTACAGAATCTCCAGCACGCATTCCAGGGTGCTGCACCGACCGCCAAGGCTATCCAGAAAGTCGGCTGGGCTTGTGGTTCTGTTTCTGTTTTCAGTTCTAGTGATTTTAAGGCAAAGGCATTTCGCTTTTGCCATTTTTTTTGCCCGCAGAACGTCATCCTGAGCAAAGTGCGCAGCACGGAGTCGAAGGATCCAGTAAAGGTTCATTATGGATTCTTCGGCCATTCTGGCCTCAGAATGACGACGAATACATCGGGCAATGTTATCAGGTTTTAGAGATTAACAAGTAAAAAGGTAACACGATGAACGATAAATTCAACTGGAAAGCAAAGCGCGATCGCAAGGCATTTTTGGCCTTGGCAGATGGCACCGTATTCCACGGCTACGCATTCGGCGACGCCAAGGACACCGTAGGCGAAGCTGTGTTCAACACGGGCATGGCTGGTTACAAGCAGATTCTTACCGACCCCTCCTACGCAGGTCAGTTCGTGGTGTTCACCACCGCTGAAGTGGGCGCCTACTCCGCCAAGAGCGAAAAGTCCGAATCCCGCCAGGTCTTCTTGAACGGTATCGTCATCAACGACCTTTGCGACGCTTCCGAAAACGTGGGCGAAGAATCCCTGGACTCCTACATGAAGGCCCAGAAGAAGCCGGGCATTGCAGGTGTGGACACCCGCGCCCTCACGCTGCACCTCCGCGACAACGGCGCCCAGAAGGCTTACCTCCATGTCGAGAATTTTGACATGAGCGAGGCCGACGCGGTTCAAAAAGCGAAGGAATGGATCGGCTTGGACGGTCAGGACTACGCTTCCGTGGTCAGCGACCCCAACGGTTACGAATTCTCTACCGAGGGCAAGTACAATGTGGTGGCTCTGGATTTCGGTATCAAGACCAACATCCTTCGCGACCTTGCAAGCCAGGACATGAAGGTGACCGTCATGCCCATCAACACTACCTTCGAGCAGATTCAGGCCAAGAATCCCGATGGCGTGTTCCTCTCCAACGGTCCTGCCGACCCCAACTCTCTACCCCAGGTTGCAGCTCTCGTAAAGCAGCTCCTTGGCAAGTATCCTCTCATGGGCATCTGCCTGGGTAACCAGCTCTTGGGTCTCGCCCTGGGCGCCAAGGTTTCCAAGTTGAAGTTCGGCCATCACGGTTGCAACCATCCGGTCAAGTACCTGAAGACCGGCGCCGTGGAAATTACCAGCCAGAACCACAACTACGCCATCGACGAAACTAGCTTGCCGGCCAACGTGGAAGTCACCCACATCAACCTGAACGACAACACCGTAGAAGGCATCCGCTGCAAGGACGTTCCTGCATTCAGCGTGCAGTACCATCCGGAATCCGCTCCGGGACCCAACGATTCCTACTACCTGTTCGAAGAATTTAAGCAGATGATCGAGGAATTTAAGAGGGGCTAGGATTTAGGGGCTAGGGGCTAGTGTAAAGAATCGCGCCATAGGCGCACAACACGATGAGAGCCAAAGGCTCTCCACTAACCTCTAGGTTCAATCTACCTCAAAGCCACGAAGTGGCGACCTGAACAAAGTTTATTAAAGAGGAATACACAATATGCCTAAGCGTACAGACCTCAAGAAGATTATGCTCATTGGCTCCGGCCCGATCGTTATCGGCCAGGGCTGCGAATTCGACTACTCCGGCGTACAGGCCTGTAAGGTGCTGCGTCGCGAAGGTTACGAAGTGGTGCTGGTGAACAGCAACCCGGCAACCATCATGACCGACCCGGAAATGGCCGACCGTACCTACATCGAGCCCCTGAACGTGGACATTCTCCACGAAATCATCCGCCGCGAACGCCCGGACGCATTGCTCCCCACTCTGGGTGGCCAGACCGCCCTGAACCTCGCCATGGAACTCCACGAAAAGGGCATTCTCAGCCGCTACAACGTGGAACTCATCGGTGCAAAGGCCGAATCCATCGCCCGCGCCGAAGACCGTAAGCTCTTCAAGGACGCCATGCTCTCCATCGGCCTGGACCTCCCCCGCTCCGGTTCCGCACACTCCATGAGCGAAGCCAAGGCAATCGCCCAGACCATCGGCAGCTGGCCTTTGATTATCCGCCCGGGCTTTACCCTGGGTGGTACCGGTGGCGGTATCGCACACAGCGAAGACGAATTCGAAGCCATCGTGAACCGCGGCCTCGACGCCTCCCTCAACAACGAAGTCTTGATCGAAGAATCCCTCCTGGGCTGGAAGGAATTCGAAATGGAAGTCATGCGCGATAAGAAGGGCAATGCCGTTATCGTCTGCTCCATCGAAAACCTGGACCCCATGGGCGTTCACACCGGCGACTCCATTACTGTGGCCCCGATCCAGTCTCTTGACGATCGCGCCTACCAGGCCATGCGTGACGACTCCCTGAAGGTCATGGAAGCTATCGGCGTCGAAACCGGTGGATCCAACGTTCAGTGGTCCATCAACCCTGTGACCGGCCGCCGCATCATTATCGAAATGAACCCCCGCGTAAGCCGCTCCTCTGCACTTGCTTCCAAGGCAACCGGCTTCCCCATCGCAAAGATTGCAGCACTCCTCGCTGTGGGCTACACTCTCGACGAACTGAAGAACGACATTACCCAATCTACTCCCAGCTGCTTCGAACCGGCTCTGGACTACGTCGTCACCAAGGTTCCTCGCTTCACCTTCGAAAAGTTCCCCAAGGCAGACAGCACTCTTGGCACCCAGATGAAGTCCGTGGGCGAAGCCATGGCTATCGGCTCCAACTTCAAGCAGTCCATGCAGAAGGCCCTGCGCTCCCTGGAAACTGGTTTCGGCGGCTTCGGCGCCTGCGCCAAGTGCGAACAGTACCTGGCTTACGACGACGAGACCTTGGCCAAGGAAGTTGCCCGCCCCAGTGCAGAACGCATCTTCGTGGTCTATGCCGCCTTCCGCCGCGGTTGGGACGTCGAAAAGCTTTACGAAATCACAAAGATCGACCGTTACTTCCTGCGTCATTTGGAAGAACTGGCCCAGTTCGAAGACGAAATCCGCGCCGCAGGCTCCCTCGAAGCCCTCTGCAAGGACAAGGACCTGTTCCGCCAGGCCAAGGAATTCGGCTATAGCGACATCCAGATCGGCTACATCTTCGGCAAGACTCCGGAAGAAGTCATGGCCGCACGTAACGCCATCAGCCTGAAGCCCAGCTACTACTCCGTAGATACCTGCGCCGGCGAATTTGAAGCAGTCACTCCGTACTACTACTCCTGCTATGCAGACCACACCGAGCCCGTCCGCGAAGTTCCGAACCGCGACAAGAAAAAGCGCATCATGGTGCTGGGCGGTGGCCCGAACCGTATCGGCCAGGGAATCGAATTCGACTACTGCTGCTGCCACGCTGCATTCACCCTGAAGAAGCAGGGCTACGAAGTCATCATGGTGAACAGCAACCCGGAAACAGTTTCAACGGACTACGACACTTCTGACAAGCTTTACTTTGAACCGCTGACCCTCGAAGATGTCATGGGCATCTACGAACGCGAAAACTGCTACGGCGTTATCGTTCAGTTCGGTGGCCAGACTCCGCTTAACTTGGCAATGCGCCTGAAGAAGGCCGGCGCCAATGTGGTGGGAACAAGCCCCGAGGATATCGACCTTGCCGAAGACCGCGACTTCTTTAAGCAGCTGGTTGACAAGGTGGGCATCAAGCAGGCCGCTTCCGGCATCGCCCACAATGTGGAAGAAGCCCTCGCCATCGTGGAAGAAATCGGCTACCCCGTTCTCGTGCGCCCCAGCTTCGTGCTCGGCGGCCGCGGCATGGTGATCGTCTATAAGGAAAAGTATCTCCGCAAGTTCGTGGAAGAGGCTGCAGCCATCGGCGAAGGCAAGCCTATCCTTATCGACCGCTTCCTGGAAGACGCAACCGAACTTGACGTGGACTGCATCAGCGACGGCAAGACCACCGTGGTGGGCGCCATCATGGAACACGTGGAACCCGCAGGCATCCACTCCGGCGACTCCGCAAGCGTCATCCCGCCCATGACCCTCAGCAAGGACCTGCAGGAAAAGGTCCGCGGCTACGCCAAGGAGTTCGCAAAGGAACTCCATGTGGTAGGCCTCATGAACATGCAGCTCGCCGTCAAGGATGGCGAACTCTACATGATCGAAGTGAACCCCCGCGCCTCCCGCACCGTGCCCTTCGTTTCCAAGTCCATCGGCGTGCCTCTGGCAAGCTACGCAAGCCGTTGCATGCTGGGCGAAACCCTCGAAGAAATCGGCTTCACTGAAGAAGTCCATGTTCCGTACGTGAGCGTGAAGGAAGCCGTGTTCCCCTTCGTGAAGTTCCCGGGCGTTGACGTGACCCTCTCCCCGGAAATGAAGTCCACCGGCGAAGTCATGAGCCTGGATCGCGACCGCGGCCTTGCCTACCTCAAGAGCCAGCTGGCCTCCGGCAACCGCATCCCGGGCCAGGGCAACATCTTCGTCTCCCTCAAGGACGAGGACAAGGCCCGCACAGTGCCCCTGATCCGCCAGCTGGTGGAACTGGGCTACGGCCTCTACGCCACCCGCGGCACCTCCACCATGCTCTACAACGAAGGCATCAAGACACGCGCCGTGTTCCGCATTTCCCGCGGCCGCCCGAACCTGCTGGACCTCATCCACGACAAGGAAGTCCAGTGGATCGTGAACACCAGCGAGACCGGCGCCGAAGCCATGGTCGATGAAATCCAGATGCGCAGCAAGGCAGTGGTCAGCGGCGTGCCTATCACCACCACCATCGCCGCCCTCACCTCCACCGTCGAAGGCCTCATGGACAAGCACGACTACGGTAGATTCGAAGTCTGCAGCCTGCAGGAATATCATCGTCACATCGTGAAGTAATGGGCGTTGCCCTTACGGGCCGGCCCCTTGCGCTATAAAAAGAGAGACCAGGAAATATTCCTGGTCTCTCTTTTTGTCGTTCAGCCGCTTCGCGTCCGACCCCATACGGGCTGCGGGGCCTAACGCGAAAGCAGATAACACAACATTCGATTAAATAAAAAAACTTACTTAACACCAATCAATTTTTGTTGTTTTTCCACGGCATCAATAAAGTTCTTATTTCCAGTCATGTCGGCCAAACATTCCAAGTGAGCCAACCTTGTCATCTTAGGAACACTATCATAGTATGAAGGTGATTTATCTTCATTTCCGTACATGATAGCATCAATAACATCCTGATTGTCTGTAAAATCAAAGATGTTCTTGTTTCCCATATCGGAGAAATTGTATGATTTTAGTTTGCCAACTTTTCCCGATAATTGCTGGGTCAGACGCATCGATTCAAAGGAAGAAACAAATGAGGAAGACTGCAACAAAGATGCACACATTCGCTTCATTGATTCCAATCGTTGTCTTTCATCACCAATGATTTTTGCATGCTTTTTGATGGCCTCCTTAGCTTGTTGTAGATATTCCATCGCCTCTTTGCAATTACTTTCATTTTGCAGATGATAAACCAAACCAAATCGATGTGCCAGGAAATTACGGACTTCAACAAGTTCCTTCAATTCAGCTTCACGTCTTTCGTAGTGTTCCCTTGTTTGTTCTGGATTTTCAGCATCGACAAAGTTGAACTTGCTTTGGAATTTAATGAATTCACCTTCGGTAAGGTCATCTACAGGCATTCCATAATACTTATCAAGGTATTCGTGGACAACTCCACCAAGGCAATCCCTATTATCTTGCCAATGAAATTCCAAGGGTTTAGGCTGTTTCAACTCTTCTAAGGATTTGAATTCCATCTCTAAACATGCCTGTTCCACCATGTACTTCATTGTCCACTCTATGCGTTGGCATAGGTGAATTAGTGCTCCAAGTAGAATATAAATGTCTTTTGATGAAAAACTCATTTAATACTTATGAGAAGGGGTAATAAAACTCCAAAACTTGTCCGCTTCATTTTCATCTAAATAACTTGAAGACAAACCATCACATGAACCGTCAAGAAGATTAAAGAATGCCGTTTCAATGATAGCATTCCCCTCAACAATACCATTGTATTGTAAAGTATTCGCTAAAAAATGTTCATTTGGAACAAATTTCATCTTTCGGCAGGGAAATGTATTCGTGGGACGATTTGAATATACGTATGCAACCATATTTCGATTATATGGAATTGCCAAAGATTTTGCGGTTCTTTGATACACCATTACACGCATAAATGATTTTATGTTGCAAATTTCATCAAGGATTTCATTTCCTTCTCTTTCGGTAGAAAAATTGAAAAAAATATGTCGCTGGTCAATGGTTGGTTTGGGGTCATATCCCAGCCCTTTTAATTTTCCAATATCGACACTTCCACGAATATAAACTGTAGTTTCGTATTTCATTTTCAATTCTCAATTCGTCCTACTACAGACTCTTTTTTATTTGAATCTTCTTCACGTTTTTTGATAATTGACTCAACTTCATCCAAATCTGTAGCCAAATTGTCTCCATGGTCATCATACAAGGAACACCACTCATTAACTGATTCGTGACCAGCCATGGCAACATTCCAACGGTCTAACGCAATCTCACAAGAATCTGATAGTGTGGTCTCTATTTCACATTCCGGGCAATACATCTTAAACCTCAATACACCATTCATGTAAGAGCGTATTTGAGGAACAGAACCACAACCACATTTTAGTACGGGTTCTTTTGGTTCAAATTGCTTAGTATGTACATTGCCAGTCATATCACTTCTTACCAGCATCATACTCTGCCTTATCCTCAGCTGCCATCGAAGAAATAAAAGATTCTCCAATGGCATTGTAAGGCATTTTCACAAGATTGCTTACCAATTCTTTATCTTCGTCTTCAAAGGTAATCAGACCAAAATACTTCTCAAAGAATTGACGTAATTTGGCGATGACATCTGCTTTCTTTTCGGCTCGGATTCCACCACCAAATCGGGACATCCTAGGCATGATATTGGCGATATCTGTACCGGATTCATCCAGTTCGCCATCCCTGAAAGAATTGATGATGAATTCCCTTGTCTCTTCTTCCTTCAGGTTTTCATCAGAAATGATTTGAACAAGGTCGTTTTCCTGTTGTTCCTTGACAAACTCCTTCCAATCCTTGTCAACATCGGTATCGACATTAACCTTCTTCACAAAGGCTTCAATCAGTTCGCGTTTGCTGCGGAGTTCAACACTAGCATTTAGGGCTTTGGTGATTTGAGCCTTAATCTTCTTATCCTTGCAGTTACTGTCATGATATTGGGCGACCAAAGCCAAGATGTAATCAATATTGATATCAACTTGCTTGATTAATTCCAATTCAAACTCAATGTCATCCCTGATGGATTCCTTTGAGCCTTTCTGCTGATGCGAATACTTATCATGCAAATCTACGTAGATAGACTGATAATCCTGCAAGTCTCTTTCTGAAATATCCAGATCATTGAATTGATCAAAAGAAGAAAGAATATTTCTTAAACGAAGGACTGCTCCGAACAAACGGATAAATTCCTTTTCAGCCTTTTCGCCTAAAATTTCTTGACCAAGCGGATACATGGTCTTCAATTCATCAAGCAGCTGCTTATAACCAGGCTGTTTCTTGCCCTTGTCATCCTTGTAACCATTGTAATATTCGCTAAAGGTTTTTAGGATAACGATTCCACCGGCATCCTTGTCGCCAAACAAAGCAATCGCATCATCCGTTTCTTTTTGCAAGGAACGGAAGCAAACTATGTTACCAAATGTCTTGACAGAATTAAGAATACGGTTTGTTCGAGAATAAGCCTGTAACAATCCATGTTGTTTAAGGTTTTTATCCACCCATAAAGTATTCAGCGTAGTGGCATCAAAACCCGTCAGGAACATATTCACTACAATCAGAAGATCAATTTCCCTATTCTTCATCCTTTGAGAAATATCTTTGTAGTAAGCCAAAAATTTTTCACTTGATGTATCGAAATTCATCGAAAACATCTTGTTATAGTCCTTAATGGCAGAATCAAGAAAGTCTCTATCAGATTTACTCATTGCCCCAGTTTCAAATTCTTCTTCCGTCAGAATTCCACCCACATCTTCTTCGTTGGGCGCATAACTGAATACCGTGGCAATTTTCAAAGGTGAATACTTTGCCTTAATTTGCTTCTTGAATTCCTCATAGTATTTCTTGGCCATGGGGATAGAAGCGGTTGCAAAGATGGAATTAAATCCACAAAGTCTCTGGTCCTTGACCTGATAGAACGTATTACGCTTTGTCTTTTGATCAAAATGTTCAAGAACATAGGAAACAATCTCGGCAATCCTCTTCGGATCGCTCATAGCTTCTTCTGTATCAATAGCAGAGACTTTCTTGTCAACCAGGCTCTTTTTTACTTGAACGGTATTAACATAATCTATGCGGAAAGGCAGTACATTACCATCGTTAATTGCATTCACAATGGTGTAATGATGCAGCTTATCGCCAAAGGCCTGTTCCGTAGTCTTCAGCAGCGGATTCTTACTGCTGCCTACATTCTGGGGGAATATAGGAGTTCCTGTGAAGCCGAACAGATGATAATTCTTGAAGGTCTTGGTAATCTTTTGATGCAGTTCACCAAAGTGGCTTCGATGACATTCATCGAAAACAAATACAATATGCTTCTTGTAGATATCGTGAGTCTTGTTTTTGGTAATGAAACAACCCAGCTTTTGGATTGTGGTCACGATAATTTTGTATTCGTGATGACCGCCCTTCTGATTACGGTCTTCTAGCTGGTCCTGGAGAATCTTTGTGGACTTATTGCCATTTGCCGCTCCCTTCTGGAAACGGTCATATTCCTTCATGGTCTGATAGTCCAAATCCTGACGGTCAACTACGAAAAGAACCTTATCCACGTAATCCAGGCCACTGGCCAGAACTGCGGTCTTGAAGCTGGTCAAGGTTTTGCCGGAACCAGTCGTGTGCCAGATGTAGCCACCAGCATCCAACTTGCCCATTGTCTTGTAATTGTTGGCAATGGTAATACGGTTCAAAATGCGTTCTGTGGCAGTAATCTGATACGGACGCATTACCAAGAGCAATTCTTCTGAAGTGAAAACACAATACTTGGTAAGAACATTAAGAATGGTGTGCTTGGCAAGGAAAGTCTTTGTGAAGTCCACCAAGTCCGGGATATTCTTGTTATTGCCATCAGCCCAGAAACTGGTAAATTCAAAACTATTGCTGGTCTTGATATTCTTTTTGGAACCACCTACAGCAAGTTCCTTGATATGAGCGTTACGGGTGGTATTGGAATAATACTTGGTGTGAGTCCCGTTGCTGATTACGAAAATCTGCACATACTCATAGAGGCCGGAACCAGCCCAGAAAGAAACTCTCTGATAACGATCAATCTGGTTAAAAGCCTCACGGATAGCCACTCCCCTACGCTTCAGTTCCACATGGACTAAAGGAAGACCGTTAACAAGGATTGAAACGTCATATCGGGTGTTATGGGTTCCCTGTTCTTCTTCATATTGATTAATAACCTGAAGAGTGTTGTTGTGAATGTTCACCTTGTCTATCAGCTTGATGTTTTTGGAAGCACCCTTGTCGGTCTTTAGTGTCTTGACATAATCCTCTTGGATTGTCCGGGTCTTTTCAACAATTCCTTCATTCTTGTTGGCGATAAATTCCGTAAAGAATCGGTCCCATTCCCCATCGGTAAACTTGAAATTATTCAAGTTCTCGATTTGGGTCCTGAGGTTTTGTACCAAATCATCTTCGGTATGGATTTGCAGATAACCATAGCCTTGGTTTTGAAGCATCTTTATGAATTCACGTTCTAAGTCAGCCTCACTCTGGTAGGCATCGGAACGGGAACGGGCCGGGGTATATTCAGCAACCACGGTTGCTTCAGATGTTTCTGCTACGGTATTGTACTGCATGAATTATTTTTTAAGCCCCTGCCTACAAATTTCTTGCCAAACAAAAGGAGAATACTTCTGCATATAAGCATCAGGAAGATTGTATAAAATGTAATCTTCATAATGAGTTTTTCGCATGCAGCAAAATTCTTTATCATTTAATTTAAGTTTTATTATAGCATCCTCACAATTGTTGAAGTAGTCTTCATCATCAATTTTATTTTGCGGATTCGCAAAAATACATCCATCAGAGAAATTGATGAAAAACGAGTTCGGTTGCATAGTGAAAGGATCAAGATGAAGAATTTTCTCATTTTTCTTGCTATTCACCTGTCTACAACATAGTCGATAATTACTCCATTCATAAGTGAGATTTTTTCCCATTACCGGATCTGATTTCGGTATAAAGTGATCTACAGAAACAGAACCTTTTCCCCTTTCTAAGAAAATACCCAAATAAGCACATATTTGATCATATTCGCGCTCTAAATCCGGGATACATTCTTTCCAATAATTCTCATAAGAACTAGGATTCGCATTTGCATTTTGTGGTTTCGCAAGCCATTTCTTACCAGGCTGACGAACCTTTTCGTCAAAATCAGAAGGTTCGGGCTTTGGCGTCACAGGTATCATTAGAAGACTCCTTTCTTTTGACACCTGTACCGGATCAAAAACAAGTCCTTATCTGTTGGAGAAAGACTTGAAGCTATTTTTTCAAATATCTTTTTAGTTTTAATCTTATCCACGGGTTCATTGTCAAGTTCAGCATATATCCGCTTTATCAATTTAGAAGAATCAACTGAACGGGTTGAATCCATATCAAAAGCTTTGCTTTCCAGCCAAATATCAGAGGTACCTAACTTCGTAAATTCACGTTCGGTAAAATGAATTGTCCCCTTTTTTCCGGAGTCAAAATCAAACCACTTGTCTTTTTCAGGATCAAAGAAATCTTCCAAAGAAACCATCACCAAAGGAGAATGAGTCGTCGCAATAATTTGAGCACTACCCTTAACATCCTTAAGCAATGTTTCAACAGAAGAAAGCAACGCTCGCATCACCTTTTTCTGCCAACTAGGATGCAAATGAGATTCAACTTCATCAATCAAAAAGGTGATTTGCGAAACTTGTTTTTGGCCAGTAATTTTGCAAGCTTTTAAATGTTCGCTAAAAGCCCAAGTTATACAATAAGCTATGGAAAGAATCCGTCTTATTGCAGCAGAGGCGTGCAATACAGGCACACTACCGTAAGGCATTTTTATGGTAGGAATGTTACGGACATCGTTTAAGGAAAGTCTAGTCTGCTCACCTATGGAAAGTTTGAAATCTGGAGGAGACAGAGCCTCTAACAATTTCAGCAGACATTTAAATTCAAATCCGTTTTTATCTTGCCACGAGCACAGGTCTGCGATTAGACCGTTGATTGTATTTTTTTCATTTTGCTTTAGCCCATTCCAAATTTCTTGGGAATTAAAAGCGAAAGCAACATTACTGGTTTTTTGAAAATCTACACCGTCATAGCGGAATGCTCGTACAGGATCCCAAACGCAAAAGCTACCGTCAGCCAGTGCGTAAATGACCAGGCTACTTTTCCAGGTACTGCCAAGAAAAATTTTACCTTGAGTCAGTTCCCAATTCTGTTTTTCACGATTAAAAACAGTTTCAAAAAGGAGCACTTCGTTTTTCTGGGACAACTGAAAATTAATCTTTGACAATTTACTCGGAAATTTCGGACGACCCACAAATCCAGTCGATAAATTTGGATTTGATTCGGCAGGCCACTTTTGCGTCAAAGCAAACCAAATTGCATCGAGCAAAAAACTTTTTCCTAAGCCATTATCACCAGTAAAAACATTAAGACGCGAACCGAATTCAACATTCAATTCAACCGGACCAACATTTTTTGTAACTATTGATTTAAGCATCAAGAAACCAATTCATTTTCAATTTTATACCATGCCCTAAAATAACAAAAAAAATACACCGATTTATGAGATATTCTTAAAAGTCAGCAATTTATCACGGTAATACTCGTATTGTTTCTTACGGGCTTCGATTTCGGCAGGTATGCCAGTGGAAATATCATTGACAAGGGCATCAAAACGGTCTAGAATCGCTACGATACGTTCTTGTTCAGCAAGGGATGGAAGAGGAATTGTAATTGCTGCCAAAGAAGGAACACTGGAGTGAACTACTTTACTCTTGACTTTGCCTTTTCCTTTTTGCTTAACGGCATCTGTGGTGGATAGGGCATAAGACAAATACTTTGCATTTTGCACATGCTTCATCACAACCGTATCACCTCCGGCAAGGCATTTTTCCTTTCCCACATAGGCTGTACACTTTGCAATATCTTCAATGCTTTCTCCAGTAATAGCAAAGATGATATCCCCATTTTCAAAATATTTTGGATTTTGAATATTGTCCAAATTTGTATGAGAAACGCACTTGTCAAAATGGATTCCATAGGTGGTATAAATCTCACCGTAACGAACACAGGGAATACCTTCGTTCGTCACCTGGTCTCTCGTTATGCCACTACCACGGTACATATCTAAAGCTATATCTCCAAGAGTTATTTCTGCATACCCATAAACATACTGATAGAGACTAATTATTGCTTGCTTGCTTGCTTGCTTGCTTGCTTGCTTGCTTGCTTGCTTGCTTGCTTAGCAAGAACTGTGCCAAGCGGCTCGAAACTTAGCAACATATCTCGATAATATTCATACTGCTTTTTACGCAGTTCAATCTCAGCAGGCAAACCAATTTTTAGGTCAGAACAGATTGCTTCAAAATTATCAAGAACTTTAGCTATTCTTTTTTGAATGTCAATCGGTGGAACCGGAACGCTCAATTTCTCTAAATTTCCAACGGCTAATCCCGGCTGAGCACCTTGGGATTTGTACTGGTTTAAATTCATTGCTGTTAGCAAATGAAACAGGAACCTGTTATTTAGTCTGGCATCATTTTTAACAACAACAGCATGTTCTGTTGCATAAAATGTTCCAGTAGCAAAACATACATTGCCACACAAAGCTCCTTGGCGACCTATTAGACAATATTCTCCATTTTGATTATTGCAAGCCACATAACCACGAATTCCGTTGCCACCATAGCATGGGTACGGGAACATTTTCGACTGTTCCGAACTTATATCTGATGCAGAAATAGCCTTACCTGCTTTCATGTCACAAATTTCACCCAAAGTTTTCCACTCCAAAGTTAGGGGGGGGCTAACTTTTTTGAATGAAAGCAACTGGTCACGATAAAATTCATATTGCTTTTTGCGAGCTGAAAGCTCCGCTGAAAGCTCCGCTGTGAGCATCGTGAAACTGTCCAGTACCTGGACTATTTCACGCTGCACCTCCAAAGGAGGTACAGGGATTTGAAACTTTGAATATGTTGCAATCCACAAACGTTTATGTTCATTTGATGCGAAATTTAATACACCCATATAATGAAATACATAACGGAGTAAAATTTCATTTTTTGCCGTTAAAATTTTCATTGCAGATGATTTAACTTTAAATGGAAAGTCAACCCACTTAAACGCCCCAGTAAAGTCATCAAAAATCACAACAGGGCAATCCTTGGATGCGGAATAAATTCCATTTTTTTCATCCGTATATCCTAAGATAAATGTTTGTCCCGCTGTTAGGACTGGAGTCGTGTATTCATCAGAATAATCGGTGCTGTCAACAATGTATTTACTAGGCTGTTCGTAATCACAGACATCTTCAAATGTCTTATACTCAACCCCATTGGGGCAATACTTCTTTATCAAATCAGCAATCTTGCTCATTGGCTATTTCTCCAAGTCTGCAATAATCTTATCGATGGACTTGCGAAGTTCATCTTCGTGCTTTACGATATCGGCTATTTGCTTATTCAAGACCTTGATATCCACCTTTTCACGGGTGTCCTTCTGTTCCACATAAGTAGAAACAGACAGGTTGTAGTCCTGTTCTGCGACATCATCAATGGCAACCAGCTTGGTTTCATATTTCTTGTTCTTACGGTCATTCAGGCTAGCAACAATGTTCTGGATATTGTCATCGGTCAGCTTATTGGAATTCGTAACCTTTACGCATTCCTTGCTTGCATCCACAAACAGAACCTTATTGTCCTTCTTGGACTTCTTCAGAACCAGAATACAAGTGGCAATCGTTGTTCCGTAAAACAGGTTGTCCGGCAGCTGAATTACAGCATCCACATAGTTGTTATCAACCAGATACTGGCGAATCTTCTGTTCGGCACCGCCACGGTACATAATGCCGGGGAAACAAACAATGGCTGCAGTTCCTGCGGTATCAAGCCACGAAAGGATGTGCATCACAAAGGCCAAGTCAGCCTTGCTCTTTGGAGCCAATACACCAGCAGGAGCAAAACGAGGGTCGTTAATCAGCAGGGCGTTGTCGTCACCTTCCCACTTGATGGAATAAGGAGGATTCGAAACGATTGCATCGAAGGGTTCATCATCCCAGTGCTTCGGGTCAATCAGGGTGTCTCCATGGGCAATATCAAACTTATTGTAGTTGATGTCATGGAGGAACATATTGATGCGAGCCAAGTTGTAGGTGGTCAAGTTCTTTTCCTGACCGAAGTAACCCTTGCGAACCCCATCCTTACCCAGAATCTTACGAGCCTTCAAAAGTAAGGATGCTGAACCTACAGCCGGGTCATAAATCTTGTTGATCGTCTTCTTGCCATTGACCGCAATTCTGACCAGCAACTCGGAAACTTCCTGAGGAGTGTAGTATTCACCACCGCTTTTACCAGCGTTACTTGCATACAGGCCCATCAGATACTCATAGGCATCGCCAAAGGCATCAATGGTGTTATCCAGATAATCGCCCAACTTCATGTCGGCAATACCATGCATCAACTTGCGGAGGGTAGCACACTTGTCGGCAACACTCTTGCCCAGTTTGTTGGAATTCACGTCAAAGTCATCAAACAAGCCTTCTATATCACTTTCAGAGGCTGTTCCCTTTGCCGATGCTTCAATGGCATTAAAAACGGATTCCAAAGTCTCGTTCAAGTTCTCGTTCTTATCGGCCTTTTCCAGAACATTACAGAACAGCTGGCTCGGCAGAATGAAGAAGCCCTTTTCCTTTACTAGGTCATCCTTGGCCTGTTTTGCCTCTTTATCAGAAAGTTTGGAGTAATCAAAGCCTTTTTCTTCGCCCTTGTTGATGTAGGAAGCCAAGTTTTCAGAGATGTAGCGGTAGAATAGCATACCGAGAACGTACTGCTTAAAATCCCAACCATCAATAGACCCACGAAGGTCATCAGCAATAGCCCAAATCGCACGGTGCAACTCAGCCCGTTCCAGTTCTTTCTTGTTATCTGCCATATAATTTGGATCCTTAGATTTTACCGATGAAAATATAATCTTTATCTGTTGGTTAATGTCAACCTCATTCCTTTTTTGGAGCAATCCAGCCCATTCTCTCCAAAACAAAATTGACCAGGACTTCTTTTGAATCTATTCCGTAGTCGATTTGATAACCATGGCACAAATCAAGAACGATCGACAACAGTTTTTCATCCCAGTTCATTGAAGAAAAATCTTTTTCGGTTACAACAGGAGCCGGGATATCAGCATTCAAGCATTTTTTCACCCTTGCATCACTCAGGATTTCGTTAAAATTCATCCACGGAGTTCCATCATCTTTTAGAGTACATAAACATTCCGCTTCTGCAATAAGAGTCAAACGAGAAAACATGGGACTTTTAACAAAGGTCCATACACAATAAATAGATTGCTTCTTCTTCAACTCAAAGAATTCGAAATATCCTTCTAAAATTCTTAAAATAGAGAGGCGCTCTTCCTTGGAAAAATCAAATTTTAAAAGCCATGCGTTGGCAATTTTAACGCTATTTTCAATAAAGCCAAACAATTTCTGTTTACCTTCTGCTCTAGCATTTTTCATTCCAACTTCAAGCAACAATGCAACCAATACATCTTGCCAGTCATGATCTTTTTCCATAACATACAAGATAACTTGCTTAGTATGTTCCCAGACAGAGCCATGAAAACGTTCCCCGTAGAAACAATTCGTCATATACAAATCAATAAAATCAAATAAAGTATTTTTTGTTTGTTCTATTCTTTCAATTGGATTTTTTGAGCCCAGTAATTCAATGATTTTTTGTTTATCGTTACAACCCGTACTGGTCGATCTAAAAAGAAAACCTTCATGCGCAATTTCCTTAATTTCTCTGAACAAACAATTCGAGAAGACTCCTTTTGATTTTATATGATAAAACGGAGGCGCATCCACATCCCGAAAGTCACAGCAATCAAAATCGACATTGCTTTCAATTATTTTTATCACATATTCATATTCATCTACAACCGATCCTGTAAAAGTACAATTATCAAATAAAATTTGCTGACAATTTAAAACAGACAATGCTTGCGGAAATCCCGTAATTTGACATCCCTTAAACATTATACGAAAGTCAGAATTCTCTATGCAAATGGTCGACGAGTACATTTCACACGAAAAATCTGATTCAAAAAAAGAAGCAGCCCCCTTTTCATAAATAAAAAGAGCGGAGCCTTCTAAAGAACAAAAAGAGCATCCGACAAAAACCGGATTAGTTCCTTCGCCACGGATACAAACTCCATTAGTTACTTCAAAAACACAATTTTCTAAACGAGGTTTCTGACCATCCCTAATAACAAGTTCTTCCAACGAAAACTTTTGATTACAAAACAAAAGAGCATCTTCAGAAGAAGATTTATCTAAAATTTTTTGGAGATTATCCATAACAAATTCCTTTTATTAAGAGTTTTCCAAAAGTACGTCATCACCTAGGGAAATCTGATAAACATCAGCTTAAGCATGAATATACTTTTTTCTAGCGTCATTTTCCGTCAATAACACATTTTCGGCTTTTGGGGAAAATTCTAATAAATGGGAGGCATTTTCCGCTGCAAAACATCGCCCAATAACTTTTTCACAACAAAAACTCAATGAAAACAGAAATATCCATTGAAAAAAAGGGCTCTTCATCAACATGTGTGGGTGGCTTCGCCACCCTTTTTTGTTGACTTTCGCCTAAATTAAACAAAAAATGGGCTATTTTCTAAAATTTAAT
>NZ_QGDU01000043.1 GCF_003149045.1 Fibrobacter sp. UWR4
ATTAAATTTTAGAAAATAGCCCATTTTTTGTTTAATTTAGGCGAAAGTCAACAAAAAAGGGTGGCGAAGCCACCCACACATGTTGATGAAGAGCCATTAAATCTGCGAATATGTTCTTTCGGTTAGGAGAAATGTCTGAAAGAAGCTTTTCGATTTCGACTTGATTGAATTTTGGGTTGTATTCAAATAACTTGTGGATGTGCTTTCTGCATTCTTCCATGTTGCCAGCCTTTTTCCAACACGCCGTAATGAGTATCCTTGCATATAGCGATTCTGGACGAAAGAGGAGAATTTGAGATGCAATGTCCTTGCATTCCTTAAAATCATCCTGTAGAAAACAAATGAACGCTCGTGAATAGAGGTGTTGATTTCTGTCGTAGTCCGGTAAAAGTTTCTTGTTTTCGTTAATTGCTGCGATTGCTTTGTCATCTTGCCCTGTCAACAGGTAAATTTGAGGGAGTAGTGTCCTTGCCGTGGTATCGTAAGGATTTTTGTTAAGAGCATCCAACAAGTAGGAGGAAGCCTCTCTTTTATTGCCGATGACGATATTGTAGAGTGCCATCATCAATAAGGAATAAATGGAATAGGGGTAGTCTCGCATCGACCTGCGCGTGATTTCTCCCAGTTTTTCTGTATAATAAGGTGCTTTTTCATTTGCGTCAAGAATTGATAGGTAGTAGATAAAGGCTAACTGGTATGCTGCGTAATTGTTGTATTGCTTGCCCATGGCAATGGGCTTGAGCTTTGCTTCGCAAATATTGAATACTTCTTTGCAACAGGATTCTGCCTTGACTTTTGTGTAGCAGGAAATGTACCACCAGTAGGGTAGGGAACTTTGTGGAGTATGGTTCTTTACCGCCGTAGTAAAGCTCATTTGGTGAAATAGCTGTGCTGCAGTTTGATTAGCGATAAATTGCAAATTGTCATTGTGGATATTCAGGGCCCTTGTCCACAAGATTTCGGGCGAATGAGCCTCTTTTAAGGTGATGAAGAGTGCTTCGCTGTTATTACTCGCGGCTGAAAAGTCAATCTTATAGCCAGAGGCTTGCGACCTTGCTTCGTTTTCGTGTATTCGGAACAAGTGGTAACGATGCAAAGCCTCTATGATAGATATGTATGTTGCGTTGGCCTTTGGGAATATAGTCAAATCATTATTTGAATGAATCGATATATCAACAAGATTTTCTTCTGGTGGCGTAAAGTCTATAAGGTCTAACTCGTTTGTAAATGCCGCTTCGGTTCTGTTTGTTACCTCTAGAACCTTATAAATGTTGGTAAGATGAACTTTTACCGTATTGGGTGATATGCATAATATCCTGCATATGTCGTGATTGGTTAATCCCTTGCGCAATAGGGCTAGTATTTCTTTTTGCCTGTTGGTCAAATCTTTCTTTTCTGTATGCATAGTGTGTGGGGGGGGGGATTTTGAATAGTTGTTCTGAAAAAAAACAATAGCCCAAAGGTATTATTTTGTGCTTAAAAATAGGTGAAATCAGTTAACCCTTTTGGAATATATTGATGTTCCTGATTTTCGGATGTATTTCCAAATAAAATGCGAATGCGTATATTCAGTGCGTTATATGGATCTGTTACCAAAAGTTTTTTAAATGATAAATGCTGTCCTTCAATTTCTCGCGACTCGGTTGAATACTCATTTGCATGGTAATCAATCATTGCAAGAGGATTTGGTCGTTGTTTCAAAACTGCTGGAAAACGATGGACGAGAATCGGAACGATCAATCAACAAGCTAAATCTCTTCTTAGTCAATGTGGGCTGTGACTCTAATGTCAGAAAGAACGTCAAGCCGGAATTTGATGGGTTTAGGAATGTAATCCCGTCAAAGCAGGTGTTCATGAATCTTTATGTAATGCTTGCGTCAAATTTTAAAAACTCAAATTACGCAGAATCCCTTAAATACCTGTCAAAGGCGATTGGATTTTTACAAGACCATGCCTTGTTTGACCGTACAAATTCTCCAGATATGCCAATTGGGTTAGAAAAATTGTGTCTTGATATGGAAAATTTGTCTATCCAGGATTTGAATAGCTTGTGGGGGACTCTAGGAGGTAAATATGTACCCTCTGTCTTGTATAAGGTTCGTACCGTGGCTCTGGGAGAACAGTATTCTTACTACAGCCCCTATGTAATCCAATTTCCAGAAGATGCGTCTATTGGAGTTTTGTAATGCGGTCTTCGATGTTTGCCGATATAAGGATTACGCATGAGTACTACAAGGGGTGCTGTTCAGGTTTTTCGATTAAGCCGATGGCTGAATCTATAAAGGAAATTGCACAACGAAACTTGCTTTTGCGAGAAACTGCAGGTGGCTTAAAAATTCTTTCTCCAGAAAAGACTTGCGGTGACCTAAAATCCCTGTATTTTGGGGTTTATTTGGATGATGCCTGTCTATGGAACGTGACTCTTTTGGAAAAGTCCGATAAGGATCAGGTCCCCGTTATTATCGTAAAAGACGGCGTTATATCGTATGATTTTCAGAGTGAACGTAACGACATGAATGATTTTGGCCCCATGAAGCCATTGTTTATTTTGCATCTAGAGCTTGAAAATACGAAGAGTAATTATGGAATTGTTGAAATTCCTTTAAAAACAAGATCTTGTCGGTGGTGCTACATTATTCAGGGAAATATTGATATAGATAATGTCGCTGTTTATGACGTGAAAAGTAACAAGACGTCTGATTTTGAAATTAAGACGAAAAGTCAACGTCAAATTGAATTTATCTCCAGAAACTCGTATCCTATTGTTTATGGCGATGTGCCTAGGTTTCAACTGCGCCAAAAGAATTCTTCAAGAATTTTGGTGAAGGCTTTGCCGAATATGGATTTAAAATCCCTGGCGCGAAGGGAACTGAATAATGGGGATTATGAAATCGTGGCGGAATCTTTTGTAAACCTCTAACAGAAAAAGGAGCTCAAGCTAAAAATGGCTACTGCTTACAAAACCCCGGGCGTTTATCTCGTAGAAAAAAGCGCCTTTCCTAGTTCCGTAGTAGAAGTTGCTACCGCAATTCCTGCTTTCATTGGCTACACAGCCAAGGCCGAATATAAAGGTCAGACTGTGTTTAACAAGCCTCTTCGCGTAACATCCTTTGCGGAGTTCCGTTCTATTTATGGTGAAGGTGCGTTGATGCGCTTTACTTTAAAGGATGACGGCTCTGTAGAATCGCCCAAGGTCCGTTTCCGGCTTTTTGATGCTATCAGGATGTTTTTCCAGAATGGTGGTGCAACCTGCTACATTATGTCTGTTGGTGCTTATGGTGAAGAAATTTCCGAAATTGCATTGACCGAGGCAATCGTTCCTTTCGAGAAGGAACAGGAGCCGACTCTCGTTGTGATTCCTGAAGCCGTTTCCCTTGAATCTGCGGATGCTTGCGCCAATGTGCAAAATGCAATGCTTGCCCACTGCAACAAGATGAAAAATCGCTTTGCGATTCTGGATGTTTTTGACGGCTATAAGGATACTGACGAATGCATTACACCGTTTCGCGAGAAGATTACATCCTTCTTGAATTACGGTGCCGCCTACTATCCGTGGGTGAATGCTAGTGTTGTTCAGTCTAATGAAGTGACCTTCGCCAATGTTGAAAATCTTGATGTACTGACTGCAATGCTTACTGCAGCGGTTCCTGCAGAACCTGCTGTAAAGGCTGAAGCAATCAAGGCTGAAATTGCAAAAATCTCTACGGTTGACTTGAACGATGAAGAGTCCGTTTTTGCTCTCCATCGAACTCTTTCGGTGATTTGTCTGAACTATTCCACAATTATGGATAATGTTCGTGAACAGTTGAACTTGATTCCTCCTTCTGGCGCTATTGCTGGCATCTATTCGATGGTCGATAATAATGTTGGTGTATGGAAGGCTCCGGCAAACGTAGGCATTAACGGCGTGATAACTCCTGCTGTGAATTTGACAGATGATCAGCAAGAAGACCTGAATGTTCCCGTAAATGGAAAGGCTGTGAATGCCATTCGCAGTTTTGTTGGCGATGGCAACAAGGTTTGGGGCGCTCGTACCCTAGATGGTAATAGCCTTGATTGGCGATATGTGAATGTTCGTCGTACCATGATAATGCTTGAAGAATCCATCAAGCTTGCATCTAAGGCTTTTGTGTTTGAAGCGAATAATGCAAATACCTGGGTTACCATGAAAAGTATGATTCAGAATTTCCTCTTTGGAATTTGGCGCCGTGGCGGATTGGCAGGCTCTAGTGCTTCCGATGCGTACGAAGTCTATGTTGGTCTTGGTGAAACCATGACTGCCGAAGATATTCTTGAAGGAATTCTCCGTGTGACAATTAAGGTTGCCCTGATTCGCCCGGCAGAATTCATTGAACTTACATTCCAACAACAGCAGCAGAAGTCCTAATAGGAGGTAATTGAATATGGCAGAAGATGGCTCTACACAAAGCACAAGCATTTGGCCTTTGCCGAAATTCCACTTTTCTGTAAAGTGGGGTGATCAGGAAATGTCCTTTCAGGAAGTGACTGGCCTGGATGCTCAATCCGAAGAAATTAAGTACCGAGTAGGCAATAGCTCTGTTTACTCCGTAATCAAGATGCCTGGCCTTATCAAGTACAGTAATGTTACCATGAAGAAGGGCATTTTCAAGGGCGACAATAAGTTCTGGGAATGGTTCAAGCAAATTAAGCAGAATACTATCAAACGCATTGATATTGTAATCAGCTTGCTGGACGAAGAAAGCAATCCCACAATGGTTTGGACTCTTAAGAATGCTTGGCCTACCAAGATTTCTGGTTACGAACTGAAGGCCGAAGGCAATGAAGTTGCTGTAGAAAGCATTGAAATTGTCCACGAAGGCTTAACAATTGCAAACGGCTAATAAAATGTAGGTGCAAAATGGCAGACGTTGAATGGTCGCTTCCGGTTGTATTTCATTTTTCTGTGAAAATAGGAGGGAAGGAAGAAGCCTTTCAGGTTGTTGAAGGGTTGACCACTTCTATTGAATGTGAAGAAATTCATTCTGGAGGCGATAATTCACGTTCTTTTTTCTTGCCCAAACGTTGTAAGCATGGAGACCTAGTTTTAAAGAAGGGCTTTGTTCGCAAAGATTCTCTTATATATGAATGGTGCAAGAAAACTATTGATTCGATGAACGATGAAATCAATATTGAAACAAAAAATGTATTGGTTTCCTTGTTGAATGAAGAAAATCAGCCTTTGAAAACCTGGAATTTTATAAGAGCGTATCCGTATAAGTGGTCGTTGGGATCCTTGGACGCCATGAAGAATGAAATTGTTGTTGAATCCGTTTCTTTAAAATACGAAAGTATGTCGTCTTTATAGTATGTCTCTTGAAATTAAAAATCTGTGCATCAATGTTTCTGTTGCCGCCAAAAGCGATAATAAGGAAAGAAATGAGGAAATTCTTCGTTCGGAATTACTGAATGAATGCCGCCGTATGGTACAGAACGCTATTTCCGAAAGTAAGGAACGATAATGAAGTTGACGAAGCTTACCTTAACGGCATGTAAATTGGATAAATCTCCAATTTCGAGTATTCCGCCTTTTTCAGTTATGGTGAATCCGGAAGCTATTACCACAACGCGTGAAATAAAATATACGGAGCCATTTTTTTTTGATTCCCTTAAACATTTTATTTCTTGTGGAGAGGATATCTTTGATGTCCCTAAAATAATTCTTGATACGACTGGAGCTATTCCTAAAAGTGACTGGCCTGAAAATTGTAACGACATTCCCCAAATGATAAAGGCTTTGAAAAAAGTGGTTGCGGATTACGTTGGCTCGGAACACGAATCGCCAATAGTAAATGTTCAGTGGGGAAATTTTTTGGAGTATGCAAGGCTTGAATCCATGAGTGTCAATTACACACTGTTCAATCGTTCTGGAAAGCCTTTGCGAGCTGAAATTACCTTAAAAATGCATCTTTATAAAACTTTGAGAGAACTTTTAGCATCGTTGAATAAACAATCCCCCGATTTAACCCACCTTGTCGAGGTTCAGGTTGGTGATTCTCTTCCGTTGATGTGTGAACGCGTTTACAAAGATCCGTCCCTTTATTTGCAGGTGGCCAAGGTTAACAACCTTACGAATTTTAGAAACCTAAAACCTGGTTCCAAGCTTTATTTTCCGCCCATTGTTGATTAGTTTTTATGGCAGAATCTCCATTAGCAAAATCCGAAGGTGTTGTCGAGTGCGTTGTCTTTTCGAAGGGCAAGGCGTTGCCGTCTTCAACAACGGTCATTTCTGCAGATGTCGTTTATCGAATTAATGGCATATCGAAAGCTACCGTGGTGCTGGATGACGGGTATATGGCAACAGGCAAGTTCCCGATCTGTGAAGGCGACGAACTGAAACCCGGAACTGAAATTACCATAAAGGCGGGGTACGCGACCAAACTGGATGTGGTGTTTAAGGGTGTTGTCGTAAAGCTAGGAATTTCTATTTCTCGAAGCGGTCGGAGCTGTACTAAGATTGAGTGCCGCGACAAGGCTGTTGCCATGACTCGGGCCCGCAAGAAC
This sequence comes from Fibrobacter sp. UWR4, assembly GCF_003149045.1. Lineage (NCBI taxonomy): Bacteria > Pseudomonadati > Fibrobacterota > Fibrobacteria > Fibrobacterales > Fibrobacteraceae > Fibrobacter > Fibrobacter sp. UWR4. The sequence goes on from NZ_QGDU01000043.1 coordinate 6,523, forward strand.
GCCAACTTTCTGAACAAGAATGACGATTCCATCATCAAGGAAATTTGCGGAAATTACGGGGTGAGTGTCAACGTAAGTACTGGTGGAATTTCCCACAAGGAAATGCTGCAATATTATTGCACCGACTGGGATTTTATCATGGCGAGAACCGAGGCGAATGGCTGCTGGCTTATTAATGACAAGGACGGGATAAGCATAAAAAAGATTGCAGCCGATGGAGGCCCCGATCTTGCGCTGACATGGGGTACAGACATTATAGAGTTTAATGCTTACGCTGACGCCACTTATCAGGTGAAAAAAGTGGAAGCCCGTGCATGGGACGTTTCTAAGCAAGATGTGATTACAGGAAAGTCCTCCCAACAGAACTTGATGAATGTTGGAAATCTCGATAGCGGTTCCATGGCAAAAGTGTTGAACGCTCCGTCAAGTTTAATTCAGATTAATTCCTTGGTCGAAAAGTCAGAGTTGGACACTTGGGCGAAAGCTGAACAGCTTAAAAACGAACTATCCCGAATTTGCGGCTACGTAACTTGTGTCGGGAGCCTCAAGGCAAAACTTGGCGGTATGGTAGAATTAAAGTATCTTGGCGACCGCTTTAACGGTAAAGCCCTGGTTTCTGGAATTCATCATCACATGGAACCTGGCGAATGGACGACCAAAATATCTTTTGGTATTGAAAAGTCTTGGCATGTGGAAAAATTTGATGTTGAAGCTCCTTCTTGTTCAGGATATAATTGCGGCGTAAGCGGTCTGTTGACGGGCGTTGTCATCCAGATACACGACGACCCAGAAAAGATGAATCGCGTCAAGGTGAAAATCCCCATTATGCAAAACGAGCAGGAAGGGGTGTGGGCGCGTTTAGGCGGTCCTTATGCTTCTTCTGGTGTTGGTTGCCTTATGTACCCAGAAGTTGGGGACGAAGTTATTTTGGGATTTTTCAATGCGGATCCTTCCTGTGCTGTGATTCTTGGAAGCCTGTATAGCGCTTCTAAGGCGCCCCCGAAGCCTTTGGAACAGGCCAATAACATAAAGATGTTGCTTACCCGCGAAAAGCTGAGTTTCGAATTTAACGAAGAAAAGAAGACTATCACTATCAAGACTCCTGGAAACAGAAACTTTGTTCTTGACGATGACAAAAAGAAAATTACCCTTGATGATTCCTCCAATACGGTGGAACTTTCGGATAGCGGCGTTAAAATAAAGACTTCTAAGGATGTGACTTTTGACGTGACCGGAAAATTCAAGGTGGATTCCAAGGGAGGCATCAGTCTGACTTCTACAAATGACTTGAAAGCCGAAGGAATGAACGTAAACTTGAACGCCAAGGTGGGCTTAACCGCCAAGGGGAACGCCTCGGCAGAACTTTCTGCATCGGGCCAGACCACCATTAAGGGTGCCATGGTAATGATCAACTAGGAATTTTATGCCTCCAGCAGCTCGTATTACAGATTTACACACCTGCCCTATGCAAACGCCCGGAGTGCCTCCGGTTCCCCATGTAGGTGGCCCTGTTATTGGACCTGGTGCTCCTACTGTGTTGATTGGAGGAATGCCTGCTGCCGTTATGGGCGACTCCTGCGTTTGTGTTGGTCCGCCCGATACCATTATCAAGGGCTCGACAACAGTCTTAATTGGCAAGAAACCTGCGGCAAGAATGGGCGATAATACAGCCCATGGTGGCACAATTACCTTTGGATGCCCTACGGTGATGATTGGAGGCTAATGTGTTTGCTCGTGATTTTTTAGGGCGCGGATGGAAATTTCCTCTTTCATTTTCGATGAATGGTGTGGAAATGTCTGAAACTGATGAGGATATTCGTGAAAGTTTGCGAATTCTCCTTTCTACCTATCCCGGGGAACGAATTATGCGACCTGATTTTGGCTGCCGTATTCGGGACTATTGCTTTAGGGCTTTTGACGAAGAGTTCAAGGCTTTACTCAAGGATGAAATCAGGCGAGCTATACTCTTTCATGAATCTCGAATTGATGTTGATGACATTCTGGTTACAAAGCCTGATGATAGCGATGCTGTGAATGTGGAAATTTTGTACACCGTACGCATGACCAATTCGCGAAGCAATTTAGTTTTCCCCTTCTATATTAACGAAGGAACGGATGTGACCTTGTAGCGTATGGAAAACGTCGGGTTTAACATTCGTGATGGACTTAGCCAGGAATCTCGCCAGTTCAAGGAATTGGTGAAGGGCTTCTATTCCATAGATGAATCTTCGCTTAGGGATTTGCTTGACGTAATCAAGACCGTGTGCCTGGACCATGATTTTCCTGAAGTCTTAGGTTCTGTAGATATTGATGACTTGGCCCGAAAAGTGGAGGGCGAAGCGGACGGCAACATGGAACCTGCTGCGGCGCTTTATGCTGCATGTGCAATGCTTTTGTTGCGGGTGAAAAGTCGCCTGAATGATTTGCCCGATAAGCGAATAGATTTTTATTATGAGAAAATCCTTGGCGAAAAACCGCAGGCAATTCAAGGGGATTCTGCCCACGTCATTTTCCCGCCACCCGCCGCAGGAACTTGCTGTAGCTTGCCCGCAGGAACAAGATTCCTTGCTGGTCAAGACGAAAATGGTGACGATGTAGAGTATGAATCCGTGAAGGAAGTATGCGTAAACGAGACCTCTGTAGAACGGCTTTTTTCGCTGGCTGTACAAGATGACGCTCCCGCGACGGTTACGGAAATTCCAGTTTATGATCCAAGAGCAGTTACTGATGGAGATGACATAACGCCGTATCCGCTGTTCGGATTGACTCGGTCGAACAAACGTTCGGTTTATGGAAAGAACGCTCGACTAGGAATTGCCCTGGCGTCACCGATTTTTATGCTGAGTGAAGGCCAACGGAGAATCAAGTTGTCGTTCTTTTACGACTCCGATTCTATTGCAGGAACGTTGCTTGCTGCTAGAAACGATGCGAATTTATTCCTCAAAACATTTTCAACGGCGTTCAAGATTTACTTGACTACAGAAAGTGACTGGTATTGTGTTGATGGCTACCAGCTGGAATCCCGTATTCTGGACTGTAATTTCGAAAACAATTGTCTCGGACTTACTTTTATTTTACCAGAGACCGTTCCCTCGATTGTTCCGTATAATCCAGAAGTCCATCTGGATTCCTTTGAAACCACACATCCTGTAGTAAAAATTGAAGTCAATCCCCAGACTTCCTATAATCCCTGGAAACATTTGCGTCTGCTGAAATTACAGAAGGTCTTGATCGATGTAAAGGTGAGTGGTCTGCGTTCATTCGAAGTCATGAATGATATCGGTCCTCTTTCGCTTGCCAATCCGCTGCAGCCCTTTGGCCCCATGCCTACCGTGGGGGATTCGTTCACTTTTGCAAGTGATGAATTTTATGGAAAAAGGTTGACGAACCTGGATCTTTATGGTTCATGGCGCGGTTTGCCAAATAACCAGAATTTTTCGTCTTGGTATGAACTTTATCCGAGTCACCCTGGTACAGAAGATTTCAAGGTTTCCCTTTGCAGTTTTGATAATGGTGTACAGAATCCTTCTGCAAATGTGAGGCCTGTGTTATCCAATTTATTTGAATCCCGAGGCTCCCGAATTACGCCGGATTTTCATGTATCGTTTAAGGATGTACTAGCCTCTAGTTCCAAGGCTAGATATAGAATGCGTCTGCATTCTCCCGAAGACGCCTTTATGCACCAGGAGTATTCTCGCGTTCTCTGCGATACCTTGATGTCTCAGGCTTTAAAAAAGACAACAGGAATGCCTTTGCCGAACCAGCCCTATACTCCAGAACTTGAAAATCTGCATTTGAGTTATCAGGCGAGGTGCGAAATCAGCACCCGTCGAACACAAATCGATGACAATGGCGGGAAAATCTTTTTTCTGCATCCCAGGGGATTTTCCTTAAGGGAACGGTTGAACGATATCGGTGGATTGTTCTTTATTGGGATTCGTTGCGAAAAAATTCCTCAGCGATTGAATTTGTTCTTCCACTTAAAACGTGATTCTGACTATGTCGTTTCTGATGACATGGGCGAATTTTCGTGGTCTGTTCTTTGCAACGAAAACTGGGTGAGTTTGCCTGCAGAAAGTATCCTTTATAATTCTACATCTGGTTTTACAACTTCTGGAATTGTTTCGTTGTGCTTACCCAAGGAAATGACCTTGGGCAGTAAGCTGATGAACGATAATCTGGCCTGGATCCGTTTGCGCCCTACGGGAAACTGGCGTCATTGCAGCAGAGTCTATTCTGTTTACTCCAATGCTGTCGAAGTTTCCCGCTGCATGAAAGGCTCTCCGGATGAAACTTTGAAACATATTCCGCCAAGAATCATAACGGAACTTTCAAAAAGTCGATTTAGTCTTTCGGAGGTTTGTCAGATTACGGAATCCTTTGGCGGCAAGGTGGCTGAGGATAAGTCCAAGATGCGAACCCGCGTTGCAGAGTTCTTGTACCATCGGGGGCGGGCCCTTTCTCCAAGGGATTATGAACGCATTGTGTTGGAACGTTTTCCCGAAGTTCACCTAGTTAAGTGCTTTCCTGGATTAAATCCCGATAACAAGGATATGCCTACACCTGGTTACCTGACCATTGTTCCTGTGTCGCGGTTCGTCGAAACAAAGGGAAATTCCTGGGATCCTTGCCTGGGTGGTAAAATCCTGAACGATATAAAGAATTACTTGAAAGAAAAGATTCCCGCATCGGCGAAGGTTCGCGTGGTGAACCCGTTCTTTGAAAGAATGCAGGTGCGTTGCGTCGTGGATTTTCGCGAGGGATACGGAGAGGGCGAGTGCTTGCAAGATTTGAATAATCAGATAAATCACTTTATTTCGCCCTGGTTCCCGGTAGGTCAGCAAAAATTCTTTGGCTGGACTCTGAATGAAAATGAACTGAAGGACTTTATTCAAAACCAGAAGTATGTAAAGTTCGTTAAGGAACTATCCATTCTGAGGATAGCTTCTGAAGATGACTGCAATTTTTTTGTAGACCATTCGGAACGGGCCGATTCGGAAATTTTACATGGCCTGTGTCCTTGGAGTGTTGCGACTCCCATGGCAAAACATTTTTTGAACGTGGTTCCCGAAATCAGCGGTTCAAGGCCCATTAGCGTTGGCTATGGCGATTTAGAAATTGGCTCCACTTTCATTATTCGAAGGAGAGGTGATGCAACTGAATAGAAGTGTTCTTAAGTCCCGTTTTCGTGCAGGCCAGATGCCTTGCGAAGAAGATTTTTCTGATTTGATTGATTCCACGGTGAATGTTGAAGAAGACGGCTTTGAGAAGTCTCCCGAGAAAGGACTCAAAATTTCGCAGCTTACAGATTCCGGTAAGCTCATAAGCTTTTACATGAACTCTACCGAGGGCTCGCCCCTTTGGCAGGTCGAATTGCAAAAAAATCCTTCCGAAGAGGAATCCTCCAACCTTCATATTTCTACGCCGTTTCAAGGTGAATCTGATAGCGTTGTGACCTTGGTAGGTTCGACATCGGTTAAGGCGGTTGGCATTGGAACGAAAAATCCGGAATGTGCCCTGGACGTAAACGGCGTTATGAGCTGCGAAGGTCGCATGGGCAAAGAAAATGCAGAGCTAAAGGTTGAAGCCGATGGAAAATGGCACGACATTACGGAACAGCTTTGCGGTTGCGAAGCCTTTGAGGTTATGGCTGGCGTAGGTGGGCAAGATAATGAAGGTCGATTTGCATTGACCCACGCCATTGCACTCAATGTTTTTCACGGAAAACCTTCGATAAACAAGACCCAGTCCTATTACGGTGGCCGCGGTTCTCGCATTGATATCCGCTGGACCAAGGGTAACGAACGTTATACCTTTAAATTGCAACTCCGAACCCATTGTGCCTATAAAGGCGGTACTTTCGTAAACTATAGGCTTACCAAACTTTGGCTCGATAACATGATGGAAAATTCCCTTGCATAAGACGATTTCCAAAAATAGCGGAGCCCTGGATCTTGATTACGAGACCATGCGTCTTGACGCTCTTGCGCTTTTGCAAAAGCTGAGTGGTAATCTGTGGACGGATTTTAATACCCACGATCCAGGCGTTACCCTTTTAGAAGGAATTGTATTTGCCTTGTCCGAACTTGGTTATAAAACCGGCTTTGATATCGAAGATTACCTTACCGACAAAACCGGTAAAATAGATTTAAGTCGGGAAGCCCTGTATACGAAAGAACAGGTCATGGAATGCTTTCCGGTTACGGCGGAGGATTACTCCAATTTTTTTACGATACATTTGAAAAATGCAATTCGGGTGGAGTTCCTGAATTGTATCGACGGAAAATATCAGGTTGTGATTGAAGCCAGGGAACATCATCGGCAAGATTTACTCCACACATTTAATGAACTTTGGAACGAATGGCGACTTCTGGGCGAAAATGTTTCTTCGGTAAATTTCTTGAGGCATGACGAACGCGCTGAATCGGAAAATGAAATCGTTACTTCTGCAAATTCGCTGGCAAGCCCCATTGCAGGAACTCGCCGGGAACTTTTGGATTTTTCTCCCATTGCAGAGCAGTTCCCTGCAGTGTATCGCAAAGGGGAGGGTGCTGTTGCTTTACAGAAATTCCTGAATCCGGTGGAATATCTGATTGAAAAATTTCTAAAGGCGATGGACGATTTTTCAGATTTATTTTCTGTTGATTCCCTTAAAACAACGAGAAAGAAATACAACAGGATTCTAGACCAGATGCTTGCCATGTACGGTGTAGAATTCCCAGAAGAATTGTTCTTGAAAATTCACGAAAGACAGGGGGCGTTGGCATTTGTTGAACTCTTGCGGGCTAAGGTAAAATACGTTCGTTTTTTACCTGCACTGCACATGCGACGTTGTGGCAAGTATTTCAAAAAGCGCCTAGAAATGATGCTAGGAATAACAGTCCATATTGTCGATGGAATTTTTCTGGAAAACTGTTTTGGAAAAGTTTATGTGGCTTTGGGTAATGCAGAATCCTATAGTGAAGAAACTCGCCAAAGCATAGAAGACTTTATCCGCGAAGAAGTTCCTGCCCATTTGATTCCTGTATTTATTTGGTTCCCGGAAACTTTACCCTCACAAGCATCTGCATTCAGGTTACTGCAAAATGAACACCATTGAGAACATGACATTGAATATTGCGGCTGCTGATGCCGAAACTTGCCAGAATCTGGAAAGATCTCTCTATTCCTTTGCCCGGAATACCTTGCTCAATGTACTTGATCGCACCCTGAGCGAAATGGACTTTGATGATGACTTGGTATTGGATAGCCTAGCCTTGGATATGGGGGAGGTTTCTGCGGACAATGCCCTGGAACAATTTGCCGAAAAGTTGCCCGCCGCCTTAAAGTCGGGTCTTTCCAAGGCGGTGTTCAAGAAACGCAGCCAACCCACCTTGAATATGCTTGCCGAGACTTACAGGAACTTGCTCCCGATGAATCAGGTCATGAATATTGAAAAGGAATTTGACCATTATGCCGAAGAATGGCTTGCAAGGCATCCTGATTCGAAATATGATGCTTTAGCGGTGTCGGAATACATTATCAAGATGATGATGCAGCGGTTCCCTAGTTTGGATTCTCGCCAGATTGCGTACTCGGTATATCAGAAGGTGAAGAATATGGAGACTCGTACAGCAAAGAGAGCTGTTTCAATGGAATCGGCAAACGATGTTCATGACTCTGGCTTGGTCCTGTTGTCCCCTTATATACCCATGTTGTTTTGCCGCTTTGGATGCGTGGCAGGGAATACTTTTACCTCGGACGAGGCTCGACTAAAGGGACTAGCGCTTCTAAAATTTGCCGTATACGGAAATTACGATGTTCCCAAGACCCAGGCTTCGCTGATGAACATGGTGTGCGGTTTGGATCGCACGTACAATGCCGAAAAATTGCCGACTCTTTCGGATGATGACAAGGCTGTTGTAAATAGCCTGCTAGAAGCGGTCGTAAAGAATTGGGGCACCCTTGGATCCACAACAGCTGATGGCCTGCGTTCCAGCTTCTTGATACGTCCCGGCCACTTGGAAGATGCAGAAGATGGCTTGCTTCTAAAGGTTGCACCTAGTCCGTTCGATATGCTGCTGGATAAGTTGCCTTGGGGATATTCCACAATAAAATTCCCATGGATAAAGTCGATAATTAATGTGAAGTGGCGGTGAGGTAAAATCATGAATGAAACCTTGTATAATGAAATTATCTGGTGCCGCCAAATCATTGACGCTCGATTTGAACAATATTTTTCTGCAGAAGATGATGTAAAAAAGTTGATCCAGGTTCAAACGATTTTTCCTCCGGAATTGGATGAGGAATCTCCCTATGCACAGCTTGTTTTGCAGAACCAGTTGAATTTTGAAGAAAGGTTCATTTTGGCTCTTTCGCTGTTGCCTCATTTATGTCCTCAGGCTCTGGATTCGTTCTTCTTGAACAACAAGGTACTTGGCCGCCCCTACACGGAATTTGGTGGATGGCATGGCAAAAGTCATTCTGGATTCCTGCCTACCTGTGAAACAGCATTGTTCCTATTGGCGGGGGATCATCTGGGACAAAGAATCCATTTGATGCGCCTTTTTGAAAGCGATAGTAAACTTATCTCGAATCATATTCTACAGCTGGAATATGGTGAACCTGGCGAACCAAAGGCATCGGCAGCCTTGCGGATATCGTCGGAGTATCTGGAATATGTTACCACCGGTGTGCGGAATAAACCCGATTACAGCCTGCATTTCCCAGCAAAGCGCATTACGACCCGTCTGGATTGGTCGGATTTGGTTTTGAATGACATTACTCGTGGCGATATAGACCAGCTCCTGGCTTGGATTGAACATTCCGAAGAAATTCTTGGTGCTTTTGGGTTACGCAAGAATTTGAAACGTGGCTACCGTGTATTATTCTATGGCCCGCCGGGAACAGGCAAGACGCTTACTGCGACACTTGTTGGCAAGAAGGTCGGCATGGATGTTTATCGGGTTGACTTGTCGCAGGTGGTTTCTAAGTACATCGGCGAAACGGAGAAAAATCTGTCTAACATTTTTGATCAGGCAGAAAGCCACAACTGGATTTTGTTCTTTGATGAAGCAGATTCCCTATTTGGTGCTAGAACTCAGACAAATAACTCAAATGACCGTGCCGCCAATCAGGAAATCTCTTACCTGCTGCAGCGTGTAGAAGATTTCCCTGGGATAGTCATATTGGCGAGCAATCTAAAGTCCAATATAGACGAGGCTTTTTCGCGAAGGTTCCAGAATGCGATTTATTTCCCGTTGCCAGAACCCGAGGAACGTAGAATTCTTTGGAGCAACATATTCGAGCTGACTCCAGTTGAGAATAGGGATGAACTTTTTGATGAATTCGCCGAAAAATATGAACTGGCTGGCGGTGCATTGACAAATGTGGCTCGTTACGCGGCGTTGTCTGCTTTGATGAATGGGCGCCAAGTAGTGAATAGGGATGATATTCAAAGGGGCTTGGCTAAGGAATTGCAGAAAGAAGGAAAAATGCTATGAGAAATGTATTCGCGCTAGTATTTTTTGTTTGTGTGTTTGCATGGTCAAAAGAATGCCATGTTTTCGAAAGAGATTGTGAACTGTGCTCTTTTGAAATATCGGATTCCGCTTTGGCAATGTATGAAAAACAGCCCAAGCCAAGCGATACCGTAGAAGCTTTTAAAGTTCTTGAAAAGAATATCAATGTCTATTTTACCGACCGCATAGACATGGAAGAAAAACTTAAGATGGCCCTGGCTGATTTTCCGCAATTCCACAAGCGGATAAATAATAATTCCTTGGGATCAAAGGCTGTCAAGGCAAAAATCATGGACCGGTACCCTGATGATTCCATTCCCGAAATGGTATGGCTTGATTCGGCATATATGGATTCCCTAAAGTACTACATACGAGTGGAGGCGGAAAGTTACCCTTATTCGCCGACGGTTAAAAAGTTTGTTGAAAATCTGAAGGTTGGCCCCTTCATTGATTCAAACTCCATGCATCGCTATGCCTTGAGCCTTTTTGCGGCCTCCCTAGGTATTTGCTACGATACGGTCAATGCCTACGACAAGATCAAGGATGTTTTGTGGAGCGATGTCGATTTTGATGATTTGGTCCGACGGTTGCATGATAACAACTGGTATGGTGCCATGCATAAGAAGGGAACCGACCTGTGCCTTGATTCCATTCGGCACATAAAGCGCAGGCTGGATAGACGTTATCGCTTTATGAACTGTTCCGAGGATCGCTGGAAAAACGCTTTAGTTTTGCTAGATACCCTGTATTCTAAACTCTTGGCGGGCGTGGTGGATTCCATGACCCAGCGTCGTGTAAGTGAAATTGCCGGTGCTCCCGTGGTTTGGAAGGCCGATGGATGTGGGTGCAGTCGTAAGAATCAGCTGAACGGAACTGTTTACGCAATTTTCCCTTATTGGCAAGTAAAAAAGGAGGGGAATATCGTTGATTTCTCGGCAGTGACTAGGCTTGCCTTTTATGGCCTTGGGGCTGCAAATGATGGTTCCCTTCGATTGCCGACCGGTGAAAACGCCCTTGATTTTTTTGACCGCCCCGGTTATAGCGAGTTTGTAAACCAGGCTCACCGTCACGATGTAAAAGTGGACTGGATTATCACAAAAAATGACTGGAGTTCACTTGCCGCAAGCGAAGTCAAGCTGAGAAAGTTTTTTGACATACTGATTACGCGGATTGATTCGCTCGTGAGCAAGAGGAACAACACCTTTTTCCAACGATTGGTGGACAATGTGAGCATGGTTCAAGATGACGTGGGCAACCGGGGCGACGGAGTAACACTTTGGTTCAAGAATTACCCCACGGACTCCGTGAGTACTGCCGTTTTTAACGAGAAGTTTAGGGAATTGCACCGCAGGCTTCTGGAGAAAAATGAGTATGCCTTTGTAAACTTCATGACCGACCGAATGAGCCTTTCCGAAAAAATGAATGTGCGCAAGGACGTCGATTCCACATGCGTTCCGGCAGCCAAGGGCATTTACAGCTACGAGAATTTTAGACAGCTGATGTCGATTCCCGTTCGTGCGAAGGATGATTCCATAACATTAGCCAATTCGAACGTCCTTACGGCAGATGAAATTTTGAACAACTTGCGCAACCACCTGATTGTATTTGCCGATGAACCCGTTTCTCGAAGCCGCTTGCTGATTTTTAGCGAACTGGATCAACAGATGCGAGGGGAAGACCGCAAAATTGTGCACCATTCTCTAGTGCCCCTCCTTTGGCTCGATAATACGCAGTGGAGTCAGCTCAGGGAAGAAGCCTCGTTCTACAACGACACCTATTATTCGCTAGGAGTTGCCCCATACGGCACCTGCGGCGTATCGGATTCTGTTTGCGCTTACGACTCTGCGCTTGCTTCCATATTGCTTAGCGAATTTGAAAAGGACGATGGCGATCATGAACGGCAAGGAACATTCGCATCGTTTGCCTGTGCGCATCGTTGGTTCTTTCGCCTGCTTAATGTGTTTGCCTATTCGCTTGCAATCCTATTGATTGTGTGCTATTTTGCCGTGTGCCGCGTCGGTGAATACTTCGTTCGCCATTTGGCCCTTTTTGTTGGCCTTGTGGTGCTCCCGCCATTGCTAACCACCATGACGCTCTTGCGCACCGACCCTGTGCTTGAAAATTTTTTGGGCTCTGTTGGCCCATGGGGCTGCTTTATAGCCATTATCGTTTCGGTCGTAGTCATTGCTCTTTTACAGGTATATCGATCTGCTGAGTACCCCAAGAGAAAAAAAAGGAAATAAATATGGAAACATCTTATGCTCAAGAAAAAGATGCGGCTCAGCATAAAGTCGCTCCCGACACAGAATCTGTCAAAGACTCATCGTCGCAGAATGTAGCGTTGCAACGGAAGGCATCGCTTGCAAATGTAGCCGCGCAGCGAAAAGTAAAGACGTATTCTGATGTGTTTACGGATAATTTTTTGGATCGTCATGTGGAAACTGATGAACATCAAGCAAAAAAGCGATCAATAAGAAGGTTTGGTAAAGAGGATGTTGAATTGAGCACTGTAATTGTGGATGGAAAAAGAACGTTGTTAAAAGAGATGACGGGTAAACAAGATAAAGGAATCCTACAATCGTCTGTGACCGATAATGAATATTTAATGATAACAACGAATGCAAAAGGAAAAAGTAAAAGAGTTATAAAAAAATTTAGCTATGGAGTGAATGAGAATAAAGTGAATCATTTTGGAGGAATTGCTGAATAATCGTGGGTGGGTTAATGTAGCTATTATAAAATAGTAGTATAAATAGGAAAAGTAAATAAAATATGATTGGTATGCATTCGTCTTACGAAAAAAAAGATTCTGTGGTACAGCGAGAATCTGTGCCCATTTCCGAAACCGTTGTTGATTCTTCGTCACAGAATGCTGCGTTGCAACGGAAGGCATCGCTTGCAAATGTAGCCGCGCAGCGAGCTCCGGAACCTCGCCCGAACCTTACGGGTTTGCCCGATAACTTAAAGTCTGGTATCGAAAATCTTTCAGGCTTTTCCATGGATGATGTGCGTGTGCATTACAACAGCGATAAGCCCGCCACCGTTCAAGCGCTAGCCTACACCCAGGGTACCGACATCCATGTCGCCCCCGGCCAAGAACACGCCCTCCCTCACGAAGCATGGCATGTGGCCCAGCAAATGGCCGGCCGTGTTTCGCCCACCACGAACATCAACGGCATGCCCGTGAACGACAACGCCGCGCTGGAACACGAAGCTGATGTCATGGGGGAGATGGCGGTACAATGCAAAAATGAAGATGGGACTAGAGTAAATAAAAATATTCAATGCGAAGGCCTTTTGCAACGAAGGACTCTTGATGGTTTTATCAAAGTTGCTGATGGATCAATTATTCCATCTGGAGTTCCGACGAATCCAAATGGCACGTCTATATCTAATTTAAAATATGGAAATCAAAAAAGACTTATAGATGAAAATTGTGATAACAATGTATGCATAAAGGGGCATTTGATTAAATGTTTTTGGTTTGGTCACAATGAAGAAGAATACATTTGTCAGTGGAGTGTCAATAATGAAGCAGAATGGACTGAAGTTGAAAATAAAGTGGAAAAACTTGCCTCTAAAAAGTCTCGTAAGCCTCAAAATAAACATAAAGAGTTGAAATTGCCAATCAAGGTTGTAACTGATGAACCAGAAATGGGGCGTAGATTATTAAAAAGTAAAGACAAAGCAACGAGGATATTTAAAGGAATGTCTGATTACCAATACGGAGAAGCTATAAAAACTTTAAATAGACAAGTGGGAAAGGTAAAAATTTCTCTTGATGGAGAGTCTGTGGATGAAAAAAGTTTTAAGGAACCTTTATCTATTAGAACTGTACGTTAATGCAATACTCTAATGGTACGTTTTGTGGCAGGAAATAAAAAAGCCCTCCAGAGGGAGGCTACCTAGAGATTCTAGATTGCACTTTTGGACCACCAAATAATGTGATTTTTTTGTAAAAAAATAGGGATTTTTTACAGGAATTTGAATATGCAAACCTCATACGCACAAAAGAACGAAACAACGCAGCGTGCCGCCGACAACACCGCGGCAGCCGTCCACGACAACTCCCCGCAAAGTGAAAGCCTCCAGCGTCATGCCTCCCTCGCGAATGCTGCAGTGCAGCGTGCGGAAAATCCGCCGCGCCCGAACAACACGGGCCTCCCTGATGACTTGAAGAACGGCATTGAGTCCCTCTCCGGCTATTCGCTTGACAATGTGCGTGTGCATTACAACAGCCCAAAACCCGCGACCGTGCAGGCGCTCGCCTACACGCAAGGCACCGACATCCATGTCGCCCCTGGCCAGGAACACGCCCTCCCTCACGAAGCCTGGCATGTTGCCCAGCAAATGGCGGGCCGTGTTGTCCCCACCACAAACATCAACGGCATGCCCGTGAACGATAACGCGGCACTGGAACATGAGGCGGATGTTATGGGAGAGAAGGCTTTGCAAAGACAATGCTTTGTATCACCCTTGAACAGAAGAAATGGAACTATTGAATGCATGAAATCTGTTCAGATGAGACAAGATTTTTTAGTGTTCTCTAGAAGAACTGAAAATCTGACTGATCCAGGACCGAATCCCCAATACAACGGAACAAGTATGTCTTGGAATGTTTTATTCAATGCTTCTGTTCCTGAATTAGGAGATCTTTTAAATGACCCAGAAATAAGAATCACGGTTGTTATAGATACTAATGCAAATGATGCTATTTTTCTTATGTGGAAAAATAACATAGAATCAAAATTGAATGATAAATTTGTTGTTTCAGATGGGAAAACAAGAATGCCTCTGAAGTTTGAAATTAAGAAAAAAATAGGAGTGGAATTGGCGCATCAAAAAGTAACTGTTAATATGGGGCAGGGTAGAGGTCTGAATGGAACAATTAACATGAATATGTGGGGGGCGACAGATGGTGTTGATGTAACTCATGAGTTTGGGCATATGTTAGGGGCAAAAGATGAATATGGAGTAGTTGATGGACATGATTTCGGTGAAGGTCGTCGAGAAAATGCCGGTGTTATGAATAATCCTAGCGAAGATTTCCTTACGCAGCATTTTGAATATTTGCTTTCTAAAATACAGAATAAGCATCCTCTTCCAAATTACAGAATAGAAAATGTCCGTTAACTAAACGCGAGCCATCCTAATTGCCAATAAGGAAAACTTCTCTTGGACGAAGTTTTTCTATCTTTGGGTTGAAAACAATACGATTTTTTAGGAATGTTGTTTATTATGAAACTCGTAAATAAAATAGTTTTGGCAATTTTGTTTTTACTGTCGGTGAATGTTTTCGCTGAAGTAGAGGGCATCCCTTACATCAATAGTAGCGGCAAGTTGGCGGGGCGTGGTGACAATCCTACAACGGTTCTTACATCCGATATGACTACTTGGGAAAATGATAGTGAAAAACCGACCGAGGTTCATTGGTACATCGCTTCTGAAGATATTGAGCTTTCAGAACGCATTGTTGTAAATCGCAGGGTGTATTTGATATTAGCTGATGGGGCGACTTTAACCGCTAGCAAGGGAATTACGGTTAGTGAAGGAGCTGATTTTAGAGGCATCATCAACATGTGTGGAAGCATTTAGGCAGCCTTGCTAGATGATTCTCTCGATTCCGATTCCCATTCGTAGGCTATCTTTACATCTACATAGGCACAGCTCAACATTATCAGTGACAGCATGTTGTTCATGTTCCTGAAGCCATAGGCAGTCCGTATCAGTAGCTTTATCTTGTTGTTCGTCGCCTCGATCCTTGCGTTTGACACGCCCAGCCTGATTGTGTTGAGGATTCCGTCGTAGTTACGCTTGATCTTTGCGTACAGATCCTTTACTGGGCCGATGCGTGAGTGGCTTGCACGCCACAGCCACCTGTCCAGATTTTCCCTGGCATCGGCATAGCCCATCTTCAGGATGATGCGCAGTTCCTCCTTGAGCTGGTATGCCCTGTAGAGACGCGGATAGCGGCTGGCTATGAGCTCTATTTTTCTCTGCTGGCTTTCGTTTAGGTTCTCCGGAGCCTTGCCCAGAGCATACCTGGAGTTCTTTATCCCCTCCGCGGTGCGGTCCTTCGGGACGCTATCCTTCGTGGGCCTGCCTCGGCCCCGTTTCGGATTGCAGCGTTCCTTGCGGGCCTCCCTCCAGGCTTCCACACGGACCTTGTCCAGGGCATCCGTCGCCCACTGTACGACATGGAAGCTGTCCACGCACCGCTCGGCATTGGGCAGGAACTCCTC
>NZ_QGDU01000044.1 GCF_003149045.1 Fibrobacter sp. UWR4
TGTAGATGTAAAGATAGCCTACGAATGGGAATCGGAATCGAGAGAATCATCTAGCAAGGCTGCCTAAATGCTTCCACACATGTTGATGATGCCTCAAAATTCTCATACTAACCTCCACCACTTAATTTAGTATAAAAGCAAATAGAAAAGGCTGGTAAATCCACTTTACCAGCCTTTATCAGCTATAATTTTTTTTGAACAACGAAATCGTTTCGTCTACAGCAACTATTTCGTCTTGAAGTACTTACCCGGAGCAAGCTTCTTGCCAGAAACAGAACGTCCAAGCAGGTTCACCGTTCTACCACCCTGAAGCTGTTCCGGACGAGTCAAAGTCTTCGACTTAAAGCCATCCGGTTCCTTATCCTCAGAGGAACTGGAAGAAGAGGTGTCCGCAGAAGAACTAGAAGATGCAGGAGCTTCAGCAGGTTCAGCACCAATGCGATACACGTCCTTGATATCAAAGCCAACAACATCCACGTTGGGGCCTCCATCAGATGTAAGCGAAGTAAACTTCAAGTCGAAATCACAGGCATCCAGCCACACGTCATCCACATAGACCGTATCCCAGGTATCCCAGTTTGCACTAGGCGGGAATTCCACTTCGTACGTTTTAGCATCCACCTGAACACTCATCTTACTTGTAGTGGTTTTACCATTGCAGTAACGAATAAACATTCTTGCATTGGAAGCAGACTGATAAGAAGTCATCTTATAGGTAGCATAACGGCCCGTAGCATTATCAAAGTTGAAGAAGCCCTTTCCAGCAAAGCCTACATGATTAGCTTCGGTCCATCCCTGAACATCTTCACCAACATCAGGATAAGACAAATCGCTTACGCTAGGCCAGGCATCCGTTCCTTTAAGAACTTCAAACTTCACCACAGAGCTGCTAGAAGTTGTGCCTGGATTTGCACTGGAACTGGAGCCAGCAACCGGCGTATTTTCGCTACCATGAGCAGTAGTCACACACTGGGCACCACCTTCGAACATAGCCGTATAGGTAATATCGCGGTAAGGCATTTTTACCTTATAGTAGTTGGAATCCGCAGTCACCTTCTTACAATCATCATCAGCCCAGTACTGGAATTTCTTGCCGAAACTACCTGGAGAAACATGAAGATTCAAGGCTGCTCCACCAGGCAAATTCTGGTTATGAGTAATCAGGCCACTACCAGAAATATTAGCCTTTACGGTAAGCTTATAGGTCGGAGCAATGGCACCCACCAAGGTCGTCAAGGCAGCCTTTTCAGAAGCATTCACAGAAGAACTATTCAAGTTTTCATTAAGTCCTTCGGTAATCAGCTGGGCATGAACCACGGAGCCGGATTCCTGGAAATGAGTGGTACCATCATTGGTCACACCATTGGGATAGTTAGGATATTCTCCCGGCAGGAACATCTTGAAGATGTAGCGGGAAATATAGGCGGAACTGACCTGCTTGTACAGATTATAAGTCTTGGTGGTCAGATCTACGAAAGGAACGCCATTCTTCTGGGCCACTTCCTTAATCTTATCCTTTACAGGATATTCCTTATTCTTGTGAGCAGCATCCGTAAGCTCGTTGTCGAATACGTTTCGAGGATATGTGTTCAACATCAACGGGCTCATCAGCACAATGTGCGCACCCTTGCTCTTGGCGCCATCCACATATTTCTGGAACCAGTAAGCACTGGAGTCAATGGGTACGTAACGATCAGCCTTGGAATAGTCGCGGTCGTTTGTTCCCATCTGTACGAAGATATAATCACCCGGCTGAGTCGCCTTCAAGACAGCATCCAAACGACCATCGTTAATAAAGGACTTGGAACTGCGACCACCAATAGCATAGTTAATCACCTTCACTCGAGACTGGTCAAAGAAGGGAGCTAAGACCTGACCCCAACCTGTTTGGGGGTATGCATTATCCTTGTAATCGCAAACAGTGGAGTCGCCAATCACATGGATGGTAAAGCTTGTAGTGTCACTTACCGCAACACTTGTAAAGAGTGCGGCAGCAGCAAAATACTTCAAGAAAGTTTTCACGGATCCCCCCCCTACTTTCTCACCATGGTCTGGCGAATCATCTGGAGACCCTTACGGATAACTACATGGTAGAGACCATTGGACTTAACCATCTGATTCAATTCCTGATTGGAAAGGCCACTGCCAATCATCATCTGACGACGAGCAATCAACTGGCCCTGCATATTGAAGATGCTGACATCAGCATTTTCCATTCCAGAAAGGTTGATATTCTTGGTCAAAGCATCTGTTTCGCTTGTATCCTTAGCTGTAGTGTCTTTAGCCGTAGTATCTGCAGGAACGACCTTGTTGGTATCCGGACGGGTAGCGCCCTTATACACAACACCCTTCATCTCAAAACCGAACATATCGATATTGGGGGCTCCATCAGAAGTCATGGAAATAATCTGAAGAGTTCCTTCACCCTTTGGAGTCATAATCTCAGTATAAACGGTATCCCAAGTATCCCAACCATTAGGAGGACAGGACACATAATAATCATGGTCCAAATACACGTTGATCAATCGATCTGTCTTACCACCATTAGCATAGACAATAGCAAGAGTTGTTGTTGCCGCTTCGGGGAAATCTAGATCGTAGCTAGCAAAAGACTGGTTGTTATTAGCAAGATTAACAAAGCCTGTTCCCGTAAAGCCCAAATGATTTGCCTCAATAAAGCCTTCATTCATCGTTACGGAATCTTCTGCCTGGAACAAGCTATTAAACTCAATGGGGCCAAGTACCTTTTCATCTTCGACAGGCTGACTTGTATAGCCTTCGGGCTGGAAAGGTAAGCCATTCAATTTCCTAGTAACATCAACGCTGAACTGTGTTACAGCGCCGCCATTTCCCGTATATTTCTGGGCGCTACCACCTGCATAGACTGCAGTATACTGGGTAGACTTATTCCCCATCTTGAAGGTATAAATGTAAGGGGATTTTACTTCGGACCTTGCATTTCCAGAAACCTTGTTACCGTTACCATCATACCAGCCCACAAAAGTGTAGCCAGCCTTGGGCGTAGTCTTCAAGGTTACCATCATGCCTTCCGGATAGTAACCGCTAGCAGTTGCTGCAGTTGCAGCACCTTCCGGGCTAACCTTCACATCCACCTGATACATGGGCTTCAAAGCTTTGGACAGTTCCTTTACCTTGGCATCGCTATGGAATCGAAGCTGTTCAGTCACAATTCGTCCAAAGGCGTTGGCACCCATCTGCTGCAAATGCTGATTATCCGTCTGCACACCACTCGTCGAATATTCACCTTCGTCAATGAACATATTCAAGTAGTGATTTGAATAGTACTGACCAAGGCTCAGCAAGTAATTTCTAGACAGAGTATCTAAATCAATAAACGGAACCTTCAAAGAACCAGCCAATTCGCGCATATAAATCGGATAGGCATGATAACCTTCGTAAACAGAGTCTACGCTGGTAAAATTAGAGCGACGGATGGGAGAAATCAAAATGGGATAAGCACCCTTCTGCTGAGTTTCCTTGACCATGGCAGTCACCTTGGTCTTGAAATTTTCTTCACCAGTCTTATAACCATTATCGTTGGCGCCGATCATGATCATCACATAGTCGCCAGTCTGCACCATGTCTCTAATAGCCTTGTCAAAGACATACTTTCCGTTACGGTCCGTACCGCGAACAGACCAGAAGCCGTCATAGTAACTTACTGACGTTGTACCACCACGACCAGCATTGAAAACCTTGGCTAAACCAGAATCAAAGAAGTAGCCAAAATCCTGACCCATTCCCTGCTTTGGATAATAACCAGAAGCCCAGTCCTGCATGGTGGAATCGCCTACCAGGTAAATTGTAACAACAGCATTTGCTGCGGTAGCGAAAACCATGGAAGCGACTACAACGCCCTGCCAAATTTTGCTAAAAAATCCTTTTCTCATATACCCAAACTCTTTTTAAAAATCCCAATTACTTATTAAGAAAAGTTCCCTTAGAAACAATCACTCCATCAACATCAACCTTCACAAAGTACTTACCCTGAGGCAGCATTTCGCGATCGATGACCACCATGTTCAAGCCCTCGTTCACATGGGTGTATACGCTTCCCACCACATGGCCGCGCATATCGTACACAACAACCTGTGCGCTGCCGGAACGATTGGAGCGGAGCACGCCTGTATTCGGATTATATGCATTTACACCGGGAACGCCTGCAATGGAAATTCCATCAGGAATGGTATCCTTACCCAGTTCAGGAAGTTTCTGGTTATTATAGAGTTCAATGCCGTCCATACCAAAGGTAAAGGTATCCACATTGGGGCCACCATCAGAAGATGCAGAAACCAATTTTAGAGTATTCTTACCGGCCTTAAGAGCAACATTTACAGTCACATCCTTGTAAGTGGTCCAGCCGGTAGCAGCGAATTCCACCGTACCTGCAGACTTGTCATTTATGTACAGAGTCATGTTGCGGTTTGCAGTTCCGCCGTTGGCGAAGCGAATCGTCAGAGTAGTCTTCACATCCTGGGGAGAGAAGATTTCCCACACACCGTAGCTACCCATGCTATTGTCAAAATTGTAGAAACCATCCTGTTCATAGCCAGCATTGTTCGTTTCGCAGGCAAAGCCTTTACCTTCAACAGGCTTGCAGATTTCCATAGAAGACTTACCATCCTTAATGACGGGATAATCTTCAGTAGGATCCGGAACGGAAACAATAGGATCCCCCACAATCTGGATTTCGGGAGCGGCCAATTTCTTCACAGCATCCGGCAGGTAGTAACCGAGGTGCGGCGGCTGGTTGTAAGCAGTGTTCTGCCATGCGATTGCAGTACGGTAAACAGCATCATGCATCAAGGTATAGACGCGATAGGGAGAAGTTACCGGAGTAGACACAATGTAAAGTACGGTCGGATCGTTTGCATTACGAACCACCAATTCTTCGCGCCAGTCGCCGAAGAGATCTGCAACAAGGCTCGGAGTATTCTTGGTGCCGTTACAACCGGTTGCGCCAAGTGCGGTAGGACCATCGAAATAAACCTCAGACTTACCCGCAGAAGAATTGAACTTGGTCACATAGGCGCCATCCAAAAGTTCATCCTGAAGGTCCCCGTCAAAGTATATACGGAAGTTGGTGGAAACCGCCGGAGAGCCCATGGACTTGCCCTTGATATCGTGCATGCCGCCACTCTTGCTGGACCAAACTTCAAAACCACGATGCGTAGAATCAATGTCAGCAGCCATACCACGGCCATTGTCCACACCAGGATTGGGCTGCGGCGTACCCCAAATAATTTTTCCATCGGGGCCACGAACTTCATCGGTATACTTGGCATCGGTATGCTCATGCACATCGAAAAATTCCAGGCCCGGAAGATCCGGATCCAAGTCAGACAAATGACCTGCATCCCCATGGCCCAACTGAGTAGAATAACGAAGAGTACCGTCATGATTTAACGCAGCACCGCCAAACACGATTTCATCATAGCCATCGCCATCAATATCACCAGTTACAATGTTATGGTTGCCCTGAGCATAAAGACCTGCACCCGGATCTTCGGACTTATGGTACCAACGCTGCTTCAGAGTCTTGCCATCAAAATCATAGGCAACAACGTAAGAGGAGGAATAGTAGCCACGAATAAAGATTGCACTGGGATGGATACCATCCAAGTAGGCAGTTGCAGCAATATAGCGTTCGCAGCGGTTACCATAGTTATCGCCCCAATAGCCCTTCTTATCAACACCCTTTACATGCTGATTGATATTACGGCTAGGAACAAAGTCAATGGAAGTAATCGCAGCACCATCAGCACCACGGAAAACAGTCAGGTATTCGGGACCGTCAAGAACAGTTCCACCAGAATTGCGGTAATCCTTGGACTTGTCACCAATAGCCTTGCCCGTACCATCAATAGTACCGTCGGCGGTCTTCACGATCATTTCGGCCTTGCCGTCACCATCGTAGTCATAAACCTGGAACTGGGTATAGTGAGCACCGGCACGGATATTCTTGCCCAAGTCAATGCGCCACATACGGGTGCCATCCAGCTTGTAGGCGTCAATAAATACGGTACCCGTATAACCTGACTGGGAGTTGTCGTGGGCATTTGAAGGATCCCACTTCAAAATCAGTTCGTATTCGCCATCCCCATCGAGATCGGCGGCGCTCATATCGTTAGGCGTATAAGTGCAGGTAGAGCCGTCCGGCATGGTCTGCTTCGCAGGAACTTCAAGCTTGATAGTCTTGTACGGGAAGGAATTTCCGGTATTTGCAACAGTCTTGTCCAATACAACGGAAAGTCCGGCCTTTGCGCCTTCCTTGCCGCCAATTACAGCGGAAACCTGATATTTGGAAGAGGCCTTGCCATCCTTATCCAAATAGTTGGTACCCTCGGTTCCCTTGATAGAGGCAATTTTATCGCCATCGCGGTAAAGGTTGAATTCCGTAGCCGGGTCGTCGGTACCCAGCAAACGCCAGCTCACCAGCATTCCCTTCCCTACGTTAGAGGCAACTAGACCTCGAGTCAGATTTTCCATCTGCTTAGGGGCAGCGAAAGCCAAACCATTCATGCTCAAAAGAGCAGACCCAATCAGTAATGCCTTAGAAATTTTACGCATACACATCCCACACGTTATAACTGTTGACAATTAAAAGCCTAAACTGTAGACAAATATATACTAAAAAAGTCTACATTTCACATTGTAAGGGTAAAATATTTTTGATAGATAATCCACAGCACCGCTATAAGCCTATTTTTCTCACATTTATTTTACCGATACGTGACAAAAAGTTTACATTTTAATAAAAAGAGCCTAAATCGAAGCGGTTTTCAATCATTCTGGATTTTTATGATACCCGAACTCGTATCGTCAGTATTTGCCGTATTTCTTCTAGTCCTTCTTATAAGGGTCCTTTACCGCGTATGGCCCAATCGAAAGGATTCCCCCTCCCAAGGGATATACGCAAACTTTGTACTTGCGGCACTCATTCTGGAAGCAGAAACAATTCCCGACTTATTACTTCTATGCGGGATTTTCCAATTAAATAAGATTGCCGCCTCCATTTTCTATACGACAGAATTTACTCTTATCGCCTTGGTCGCATACCAGTGGTTCAAATATTTCGTCACCATCCAAAACGAAAAAAAAGTTTTCACCCGAAAAAGGAACATCCTTTTTGCGATTCCGACAATTATCGTCTTCATCGCAGCAGCTTCCTCCTACTGGACTAACGCCCTGTTTATAACAGAGTTCACCGATGGCCAATACTATTACCTGAACGGAACCCTACCTTGGATCCAGTACATCCCCTACATTTACATACTTGCAGGAATGGGGCTCATCTTTAAGCAAGCGGTAAAGGACAACCGGGAAAAAACAAGAAAAAATTTATGGTTCATATTCACATTTACATTTCCTTGCGCTATTGCAGTGGCCTTCCAGACTTTAGCGGGAATTGACTACGGTTTTACACAAGCGGGAATTTGTCTTGCAGTGTACCTGTCCTACGTGGAATTATACATCGAAGAGATCAAGGAAGCGAAACGTCTAAAAGATATAGACGAAATCAACGCCAAACTGAAAGACGCGAATCAGGCCAAGACAAGATTCCTCTTTAACATGAGCCACGACATTCGCACTCCCATGAATGCCATTATCGGCTACACAAGCCTTATAAGCAAAAATATGAGTCATCCGGAAAAATGCCTGGACTACATTTCCAAAATTGACAAGTCCAGCCAGTACTTGCTCTCCCTCATCAACAATGTTCTGGAAATGGCAAGCATTGAAAGCGGAACCATCACAAATGACACCAAGACTTGCAATATCTACACGATCAAGCAAACCCTGGACACCATCTTCGGTGAACAGATGAAGAAAAAATCGATTGATTTTTCCGTTAACGTCGATATTCAGCACACCAATATCATCATTGACGAAGTAAAGGTCCGTAGCATATTCCTCAATCTGATTTCTAACGCCTATAAGTACACCTCTGCGGGTGGATCGGTCACAGTCACCATTCGAGAATTTTCGTCCGAAAAGGAAAACTGCGGCCTATTTCAAATCATTATCTCCGATACTGGAATTGGAATTTCAAGAGAATTCCTCCCCCACCTGTTTGAGGATTTTGCCCGAGAGAAGAATTCCGATAGAAACAAGATCGAGGGAGCCGGTCTCGGAATGTCGATCGTAAAGAATTATGTGGAACAGCTGGGCGCAACTATATCCGTAGACAGCGAAGTCGGGGAAGGCACGACCTTTACCATCACCCATCCAGCCGTTCCTCTAGCCCAAAACGACAAACCCGCAGTACAAGAAAAAGTCACAAGCACAACCCCTCGCTTTGACGGGAAAAGAGTGCTCATTGTCGAAGACAACGATCTTAATGCCGAAATTGCATACGAAATTTTGAAGGGTCTGGGAATCCAGGTAGAACGAGCCGAAGATGGCATCCAGTGCATTCACAAGCTGAACCAGGCTAGCGACGGATATTATGATTTGATTCTTATGGATATACAGATGCCTAACTTAAACGGCTATGAAACCACAAGAGCCATAAGAAGTACAATGGATGGAAAGAAATCTGAACTGCCCATTCTAGCCATGACGGCGAACGCATTCAAGGAAGACCGGGAGGAATCCGTGAAAGCCGGCATGAACGGACACCTGGCAAAGCCCATCAATGTAATTGAGCTGACCAAGGAACTTACAAGGAATCTAAGATAATGCCAATCGTTCTATATTCAGTCATTGGTCTTTTGGCACTAGTGCTACACATCGTAATTAACTACGATGAGATCAAAAATTCTGTTCCCACTCAGGACGGGAAAAACTATCGAAGATTCCTTATAGGTGTTTTCTTCTACTATGTCGTAGACTCCCTGTGGGGATTGATTGCTGCGGCACAAAGCACCCTGTTACTCTATGCGGACACCGTTCTATATTGTGCCGTAATTGCTCTTGTAGTATTACTCTGGTGCCAATACGTCATTTCCTATTTAAACATCAGGACTGCATTCGGAAGAGTTCTTAAAATTCTAGGAACAATCTTCTGTGTGGCTGCAGCGGTTACACTTATCGTAAACCACTTCTACCCTATCTTCTTCTGGATTGACGAGAATGGCGGTTACCACACCAATATTTTCCGCTACGTTTCTGTAGCTGCTCAGACAACCTTATTTGCAATCACCACATTCAAAGCACTTGTCGCTGCAGGCAAGTCAAACAGTTCAATCAGACGTCATCACGTTACCATCGCCTGCTTTGGCATCGTCATGATTGCAGCCGTTCTTACTCAATTCTTCCATACCCTATTCCCTTGCTACACGATAGGACTCCTTGTAGGAACCAGCATCCTCCATGTATTCATCCTGGAAGACCAGAAGGACATGTTCCGATCGAAGTTGGAAGAAAGTAGCCGAGTTATTGGCGCCGCTGGATACGGCATCTGGAAGTTTACATTTGACCAGGAAGGCAAGGTCAACGGATTGACCGGCGACACCATCTGGAAAAAAATCTTCGGACTGGAACACAAGAAATTGTCTCCCGAAGAAACCTACCAGTATTATACGAGCAGACTTTCCCAAAGTACATTGGAAGAAATCAAGGATGACTATACGGACATGCGAGAGGGCGCAGTCACCTCCCGTATATTGGAATGGAATCACCCCGAAAAAGGCCTGCTTTACTTATCCGTAGGCGGGACAAGATTGGAAAATGCGGATGGCTCGGTATCCATTTCTGGATTTATCGGAGACATCACAGAACAGAAACGTAAAGAAGCTAAACTGAATGAAACCTTGTTAAAAGCAAAACAGGACGCCGAACGAGCAAACCAGGCAAAATCCCGTTTCCTATTCAACATGAGCCATGACATCCGTACTCCCATGAATGCAATCATCGGCTTTACGGACTTACTGAAAAAGAATCTGGGCAACAAGGAAAAATGCAATGACTATCTGGAAAAAATCCAGAATTCCAACAGTTTCCTTTTAAGCCTCATCAACAACGTTCTGGAAATGGCTCGTATCGAAAGTGGAAAGGCTACGTTAAATTTGGCGGTTCACGATACAAGTGTTTTCATTCAGGGTTTCCGCAACGTCTTTGAAGAACAGATGAAGCAGAAAAACATCGCGTTCACGATTGACGTAGATGTAAAGCACAATTTTCTCTATACAGATGCCCTAAAGGTTCGTGAGATTTACCTGAACATTCTATCCAACGCGTACAAGTACACTCCCGAAAACGGAAAAGTTTCCGTATCCATCAAGGAAGTGCCTTGCGAAAAGGATGGTTACTGTACCTACATCGGAACCATATCAGACACAGGCAAGGGAATTTCACCAGATTTCCTCCCTAAAATATTTGAGGAATTTTCCAGAGAAAGGACATACACCGATAGCAAAATCGAAGGTTCCGGACTTGGGATGCCAATCGTGAAAAAATATGTGGACCTAATGGATGGAACGATCAACATAGAAAGCGAGATTGGAAAGGGAACTACGATAACCATTGTTACAACCCACAAAATCGCAGAGTCCGACCATGAAGAAAAGCAACCGTTTTTCAACATAGACAAAACGATCTTCAAAGGCAAACGAGTCCTTCTGGCAGAAGACAATGACCTGAATGCAGAAATTGCCATAGAAGTTCTTCATGATCTAGGATTCCAGGTGGAACGAGCGGAAGACGGACTTCAATGTCTCGTTCTTCTCGGAAAAAACGAGCCCAATCATTTTGACATCATTCTCATGGACATACAGATGCCCAATATGGATGGATATCGGGCAACTGAAACGATCCGCCAGATGAACAATCCGGCAAAGGCAAACACTCCCATTTTCGCAATGACGGCCAACGCATTCGAGGAAGACAAAATTGCAGCCATTGAAGCCGGTATGAACGGACATCTAGCAAAGCCGATTGATGTACAGGCCTTGGTAGTAGAACTTTACAGGATTTTCAAAGACAAATGACAAACCAGCACAAGATTACCCGCGAGATTATAAAGGAACAGCAAAGAACAGGAACGCTACTTCTTGTTGTAGTCCTATTACTGGAATCCATATTTCTCTTTACTTCCTACAAGAGTACCGAGAAACAGATTAAGACGGAAGCGAAAGCGCATGCCGAGGAAATCGCATCCACCATTAATGCAGAACTGAATAACGCTTATGAAACCACGGAACTCCTGAAAGACCTCCATCAAGTCTATGGGGATGTGTTCCTTCAAGATTTTGACCGAATCTGCGAGGAACTGACAAGGGACAATCTGGCTATCGGCAGCATGTATTTCGCCCCCAAGGGAATCATCAAGTATTCCTATCCCCATACCGTCGATAACGCCACATCGGATTTCGAAATGATAAAAGACCCGATTCAAGGTCCTAAGGCTCAAAAGGCCGTGAACGACAAACTTCCAACCATCGCAGGACCGCACCACCTCGTGGAAGGTGGCGAGGGATTCATTGTACGTACTCCCATTTTCAAGGACAACGACTTTATCGGTTTTTCCATCATTGTCATTGACAAGCAAATTCTTATTGATCAAATCCAGAAGAAAAACAAATATCAAGCATTCCGCTTTGCCGTCTGGAAGAACGAAGACCCTACCGCAGTTCTTGATGCCAACGGTTTTATCCTATCCTCCGACAACAAGCCCGTTTCTAGAGATATCCAGACGAGTTTCAACGTTCTGAACGACATCTGGTATATATGCCTTGAACCTAAGGACGGTTGGAACGTTTGGGGGTCCATGAAAATTCCAGTAGCAATTTCCCTTATCGTTCTGCTGATTTTATCATTCTTCTACTACATGCAGCTTCTATCCTGGAGACGTAAGCGTCAGCTGCAGATGGAACGTTTATCCAACAAGGCCAAGAGTCAGTTTCTCTTCAGTATGAGCCACGATATTAGAACGCCCATGAACGCAATCATCGGCTTCTCCGAACTGATGAAGAAAAATCTGGATGACAAGGAAAAACTTGTCGATTATCTCAATAAGATTAACGCTTCCAGCAGTTTTCTCCTTTCCCTAATCAATAACGTTCTGGAAATGGCCCGCATCGAAAGCGGTAAAGTTACCCTGGACGAAAACATGATTAACACCCAGAAATTTGAAGACATTACCGAGGCCGTTTTCACGGACCAGGCCCGCAACAAGGGAATTCAGTTCAGTAACAATTACCATTTGATCCACGAATACGTCATTGGCGATGAGATGAAGGTGAGGGAACTCACCCTGAACATCATCAGTAATGCCATCAAGTACACCCCTGCGGGAGGTTACGTCAAACTGAGTCTAATCGAATCCGAAAACAAGAAGCCCGGCTACACCACCTTTACCGCGATTTGCGAGGATTCCGGCATCGGGATCAGCAAGGAATATCTACCCCATATCTTTGACGAATTCTCCCGAGAAAGGAATTCCACCGACAGCAAGATTTCCGGTACTGGTCTAGGCATGCCCATTGTCAAAAGGCTTCTCAACCTGATGAACGGAACCATCGACATTGAAAGCGAGGTTGGAAAGGGCACGAAGATAACCATTGTCCTCCCCCTCCGCCTCCCCACGGAAGAACAGATGGCCGCAGCAAGACAGGCAGAAACCCAGTCACACGGCAACACCATTCATACGGAAATGTTGAACCGCGCACCAGTCAGCGATAAAATTTTCAATGGGCATCGTATTCTTCTTGCAGAAGACAATGACTTGAATGCCGAAATTGCCATCGCCATCCTGGAAGAAATGGGATTCATCGTAGAACGAGTCTCCGACGGCATCCAATGCGTACAGACTCTCAGCCGTCAGGATAACGGATTTTTCGACGTCATCCTGATGGATATACAAATGCCCAATATGGACGGCTATACCGCCACACGCTCCATCCGGACCATTAACGACCATAAGAAGTCTGACATTCCCATCATCGCCATGACCGCCAACGCCTTCGAAGAAGACCGGGAAAAAGCTTTTGAAGCGGGAATGAACGACCACATTTCTAAGCCTATTGACGCCAATAAATTGGCAATAGCCCTTGAAAAAGTGATAAAAATCTAAAAAAACACAAAAAAGAGAAGTTTTTTGTAAGTTTTGTTCCTATTTCAAAATCTTTTACTTATCTTAAACTTGGTGACGACTGTAAAGTTACGCAAACGGACAATTATTAATGCTTAAGAGCGAAATTCTTATTGTAGACGATTCAGAAATCAACCGCAGTATGCTGCGGCTGATGTTGCAAGAAGAATACGAAATTACAGAAGCAGAAAATGGCGCAGAAGCACTCGCCATCATCCAAAAAGGCGACCACATTTTCCGTCTCGTCCTCCTGGACCTGGTCATGCCTGTCATGGATGGCTTCAGTTTCCTTGCAGAACTGCAAAAAGAAAAATTGCAGTCCCCGTTACCTATCATCATCATTTCTGGCGACAATTCGGAAGAAGCCCTGGACAAGGCCTATGGCCTTGGTGCAGTGGATTTCTTTACCAAGCCCTTCAATCCCAGTATTGTAAACCACCGCGTACAGAACGTCATTTCCCTATACGCCCATGGTTACCGAGACAAGTTGACTGGATGTTACACCCGTAACGGCTTTATCCAAGTTTCGGAAAACTTCATCCAGACTGTCGAGGACCCGACTCTTTACTCCATCATCCTCTATGACTTAAAGAATTTCAAGGCAATCAACTCCGTATATGGAGTTGAAGGGGGTGACTTCGCACTCAAGTATACCAGTAACGGAATCCAGAACAGCGGTCTTGCCCCACTGTTTGTAGCCCGACTGGAAGCAGACCACTTCGCCTGCCTAGCCGAGAGCAAGAACATCGACTTTAACGCCATGATGGAAGATAACGGCGCCCAGGTAGAAGTCAACGGACGTCCTATGCAGATTCGCTTCCGCATGGGCGTTGCCAAGGTGGACTCCAGAGCGCCTATTACAGGCTTTATGGACAGAGCCAAGCTGGCCATGAACTATATCGAAGACGAATACCTAAAGCCCTATGCCGAATTTGACGAGAAGATGGCCGAAAACTATGTCAATGCGGCAATGGTTACTTCCGACTTCGAAAATAGCCTGGAAAACAACGAATTCAAGGTTTACTATCAGCCCGTCATGGAAGCGGCTACGGGTAAAATTGCCTCTGCAGAAGCCCTGATTCGCTGGATTCATCCTAAGCGCGGCTTTGTCCGCCCGGACTTGTTTATTCCTGTCCTTGAAAAGGACGGCTACATTTCCAAACTGGATCTTTTCGTGGATCTGAAGGTTCACTCCGTCGTTAAGGAATGGAAGAAGCAGGGACTCCCCACCGTGCCAGTTTCTGTCAATCTTTCCTGGATGGATTTTTACGATGCAGACATGATTCGATTCATTCTGGACCGTCTTGAGTCCAACAAAACCGAGCCGGGCGAAATCCGTTACGAAATCACGGAATCATCCTTTGCCGCCCTCAAGGAAAACCACGACGAAGTGCTTAAGGACATGCAGCGTCTTGGCGCCTGGCTTCTGATGGACGACTTCGGCAGCGGATACTCTTCACTGGGAATGCTCATGAACTACAAGTTCAATATCCTGAAGATCGACATGAGCATCGTCCGCAAGCTGGAAGAAAAACCCGAAGTGCCTCATATTGTGGAATTGATCATTAACATGTGTCACCACCTGGGAATGAAGGTCGTTGCCGAAGGCGTAGAAACCGAAAGCCAACTGAACTTCCTGAAAAATGCAGGCTGCGACTACATTCAAGGCTATTACTTTAGTAAGCCTCTTCCCGAAGAGGACTTCAAGGCGTTCCTGGCCAAGAGCAAGGAAGACGGAAAAATTATTGAGAATTAGAAGGAGAACAAATGGATATTAAGGAACTCTATGCCAAGATCGGAGGGAACTATGAGGACGTCCTTGGACGTCTGATGAAAGATTCCCTGATCGAAAAATTCGCTTTCATGTATTTGAAGGACACTTCCTACGAGACACTCATTGCGGCAATCGATGCGGGAAACATTTCAGATAGTTTCCGGGCAGCCCACTCCCTGAAGGGGGTTTCCGCAAATCTCGGTTTCGAGGAACTGCGCAAGGCTGCGTCCGACCTGACGGAACAGCTCCGCCCCCAGACCACCCCTGCAGATGCAGCCATGGTAGAAGCCGTTAAAACCGCTCAGGCGAAGGTTCTTGCGGGTCTTAAGGAATTCCAGGGCGCATAAATCCGGTTTTTCTGCTTTTTTAGGGAAAACAGCTCCGAAAAGGGCTGTTTTTTCTGCTTTTACGGATTTTGAAACAACCTGTTACTCCTTTATTTTTAAATTTTAGACATGCCCGAATGGTTTAAAAATTTCTCCTGGGAAAGGATCTTCGACGCCCTCGCCGAAAAGTCCCCTGTACCCATCAAAGTTGCGGTAACCGCCGGCAAGTCCTTTCTGTATTACCACGGTCTCACCCGTGCAGCCGCCCTGACTTATACGACCTTCCTTGCAATGGTTCCCCTGCTCATTATGCTGACCTCCATTACGATTGCGGTTGGCATGGGCAGTTTCATGTCCGACTACATCCCCCACATTATCGACATGCTTCCGCTGGACTGGCCCACCGAGCCTCTGATCGAGTTAATCAAGAATGCAGAGACGATTCCCATTGGACGTCTCGGAATTATTGGTGCAGTAGGTCTTTTCGTTACGTTCATCCTGGCATTTGGCAGTCTGGAATCCAACTTCAACGTTGTTTGGGAAAACAAGATTTCTAGAACCCTGATTCGCCAAATCGAGATTTACACCCCGTTCTTCCTCCTGGTCGCCATTACCATCGGCCTTTATGCCGGTTTTGTAAATCACGTACAGAACGTGCTTAATGAAATCGTGGTGGACGGCCTGCACTTCACGCCTGAAGTGACCAAGACCATGATCAACGTCTTCTGGACCATTACATTCCATGCGGCAGCACTGCTGTTCATTTTCTTAATGTTGTACGCCCTGCCCTCCAGACCTAAGATCAAAGGCAGGCCCTATACCAACAAGAAACTTCTGGTTTCGTCAATCGGTGTTACAGCACTTGCCTGGGTCTGCATCATCGTCTATGTAAAGATCCTGGTGCTCATCCAGACCACCTTGGTCACGAGAATGTCCATTTTCTATGGATCCTTGGCATTTATCCCCCTATTGCTACTCCTGGTGTTCGGTGTGTGGACCATTATCCTTTGCGGAAACAGCTTGGTTTGGACCATCTGTTTCTGGCCGGAAGCAGGAAGAAGAATCTGGAACTGGAGAGGAGGTTCAAGCAACCTATGAGAAAGATCAACCTGGTAAAAGCAGCTGCAATGGCACTTTGCCTTGCTACCGTATCCCATGCAGAACTCCGTTCCGCATCCTTTACTCCCGAGGAACCTGAAAAAAAAACATGGTCTGCATTCCTGGGTGTGGATGGCGGTAACGCCCTGATTGCCCGTGACGGCACCATCTTTACCAATCTCCGTATCGGTATCGAATGGAACCCCATGATTTCTACAGGTTTATTCGCCACGCTGTTCGTGGACAACGTGCTGAACCATCATGTTCACCCAGCCCAGATGCTGAACTACAAGGCATATGGTGCAGTGATCGAAGTAACCCCCTTCCGCAGAAACCTTTTCTCCATCTCTATCCCGGTAAAAGTTGCCGGTGGCGTCGTTAACGCCATGGATCGTGGCGAAGGCGCATTCTCCCCGGAAGACTACTTCTTTACCGCAGATGCAGCTCTGCACTTCAACTACCGCATTACCAAGATGCTGGAAGTTTCCGTTGGCGGTGGCTACAGGGCCTTCGCAGGAATTGAAGAAAACAACCTGGAAAATTCCGACTTCAACACTCCTTTTGGTGAACTGAGATTTACCATCAAGGAGTAATATGACACGAGGGGGTTCCCCTCGTGCACCCCAAAAAAGGGCTACGGCATCACAAGCAGAGCTTGTTTGCCTTGCCCTTTTTGTTTGAGGGAAAGCGAAGCTTCCGCCTCAAAGATTATGGAATGAAACATTAGGTTTGATTAGGGTATTTTGAGATACATCAAAAGGACTTGGGATTGACTATGGATATGATTTCTCTTCGCGGATGTAGGCTCCACAACCTGAAGAACGTGGATGCCCAGTTCCCGTTGGGAAAGATTACCGTCGTTTGCGGCCCTTCCGGTTGCGGAAAATCCACACTAGTATTAGATACCCTCCACGGGGAAAGCAAGCGTCGCTATTTAGAGACGCTTTCTCCTTTTGCGTGCGAATTGCTGGGCGGCCGCAGAAATATTCCTCTGGATAGTGCCGAAGGTTTATCCGCTAGCTTGGCCATTGGGCCGAGCCACGGTGAAGCGCCTGCGAAAGCTTACGCCTTGAGCATTTCCGAATGCGATAGCGCATTGAGAACTCTGTTTGCAGCCTTTGCGAAGCCGGCCTGCCCTGTGTGCGGCAAGCCCATGGAAAGTATCAGCCGCGAAGAAATCATCAAGCAGATCGCCAGCAGACCAGAGGGAACCAAACTGCAGTTTTTTGCCCGAGTTCCGTCCACCGGCCAGTCGCTGGACAAGTTGTCCGCAGTATTCCTTGCACAGGGCTACACCCGAGCCATAGCCGACGGAGTGGTTTACTCCCTAGCCGATTTGACCGACGCAGAAAAGGAAATCTGCCCCAAGGAATTTTTCATCGTCGTAGACCGCGTCATTGTCCGCGAAAACACGAGAACCCGAATTGCAGAAGCCGTAGATGGTGTTTTGAGGCTGACCCATTCGCACTTGACGCTGGACGAGAACGGCGCACGAGTTGAATTCAGTACCGTGCCCTGCTGTAAGGAACATGGGGCTCCCGAAATGGCAAAGACACTGGAAGCCGCAGACTTTTCACCCTATTCCAGAGCAGCCGCCTGTACATGCTGTGGCGGAAAGGGAATCGCCAGCGAGGATGTCGGCGATGACGAAGATTGCACCGAATGTCCGGAATGCGGCGGTCTGCGCTTGAAGAAGGAATTCCTGAATGCCACCATTGAGGGCATTACCTGGGCCGAAGTTCTGACAACGCCCTTCTCCCTGCTGGAGAAAAAAGTCCGCGAGCTTTTCGAGGGACGCGTCAAGCAGAACCTGCTCCCTACCCTAAATAGTCTGCTGGACCGCATCGAGGCCATAAACGAACTGGACATCGGCTACCTGACCGCAGGACGTTCAGGCGTAACATTGTCCGGCGGCGAAATGCAGCGTCTGCGATTGGCCAGCCTTTCTACCGGCCACCTGAACGGACTTTTGATTGCGTTGGATGAGCCGGCCAGCGGCCTCCACCATACGGATGTGGACGCCCTCTGGAAAGTGCTGAAAAAAGTCCAGTCCCGAGGCAACACCCTGGTTTTGATCGAACACAATCCCGGCATTATTGCAAAGGCAGACTGGATTATTGAAATGGGCCCTGGCGCAGGTGAAAATGGCGGCGAAGTTCTGTTCATGGGTCCTGCTAAAGACGTTTTGAACAATCCCGCCTCCCCCACAGGAAACTGGATCAAGTATTTGAGAGGAACCCGCGCAGAACGTCATCCTGAGCGGAGCGCAGCGAAGTCGAAGGATCTAGCCATCCCCGTTCGCGATTTTGCCCTCTTCGACATGAAATCCGTTTCCGCCGATTTCCCTCTAAAGAAATTCAGCGTCATTACAGGTCAAAGCGGCAGCGGAAAATCCACCCTCATGTTCAGGAACCTGGCTACCCGAGCCAAGGCAGGCGAATTCGCCCCGCTTGGCATTGATGCCTTGTCCATCCTTTCCACCGGGGATTTCCACGGGAACCGCCGAAGCACCGTACTCAGCGCCATCAACATGGGAAACCTCCTGCGAGATCTTTTTGCAAAGCTTCCCGAGAGTAAGGTCCGTGGGTACGCCGCAGGCAAGTTTGCTACCCACGCTGCAGGCGGCCGCTGCGAAAACTGCAAGGGCGAAGGCGTCATTCTGGACCCCTCCGGCTACGAAGAAACGGAATGCCCCGTCTGCCTGGGCAAGCGCTTCCGCGACGAAGTTCTTGAAATTCGATTCAAAAGCCTTTCCATCGCCGACATCCTGGACATGGAAATCGGCAACGCCTACAAGCTATTCGCCAATATGAAACCCTTCGCCGACAAGCTGAAACCTCTAGTGGATACAGGCTTGGACTACCTGCGTTTAGGACAAAGCACCGCCCACATGTCCGGCGGTGAACGCGCCCGCCTGCGCCTTTCCATCGCACTTGCCAGAGCAAAGGCTCCCAACACCTTATTCTTGTTTGACGAACCTGCCCGCGGCCTCCATCAGGTAGACATCCAGCACCTTCTGGAACTGATCAAAGGTCTCACCGAGGCCGGCCACACCGTCGTCGCCATCGAACACGCCCAAGACTTCGTCAACGCCGCCGATTATGTGGTGGAATTGAGTAGATAAAAAAATTCTAGCCGATTTCTCAGCTAGAACCACAACTTTCAAGTCGTTACAAAGATAAAGATTTTCTCAAGATTTATTAGGGCTGTTCCTTCTGAATCTTAAGGACTTCTTCAAGAGGCAGATCGTTATCTTCGGCGATTTCTTCTAGCGATAGCTTGCCGCGTTTCAGAGCCTTGATTACAGCGGAACGTTTAGCTTCTGCAAAGCCTTCAGCCTACGTCAGCAATGTAATCCACATGGCGCAGGGTAAAGGTGTCTCTTGGAACCTTGCTCTGCAAAGTGTGGCAGGCCGTGTAGAAAACAAGGCGATCCTTGAAGGTTGAATTTCCCTTGTGCTGCACCTCGATAACAATGCGGTTCTTGTCGAGATCCTCTGCAACAAGATCCGAAGTCACTCCTGCATCATTTTTGCATACTGGTTTCTATTCATTTTAACCTCTTTAAGGTTTGAAATTTTAAGGGTTCATGACAACATATCACACCCAGAAACCTGATGCGAAGTCTCGCTGTATCGCTGGCGCTTGCTAGAGAAACGCCTGAGGGCGTTTCCCTAGTTGGAGTTCTGGAGACAGCGAACAGAGAAACCGTAGTCCTTACCGTAGTAGCCCAGGTAGGCACTGACGTCGTAGTAGTACAAGTACATGCCGTAGGCGCTGTCGCTATCATTCTCGCGCTGTGTGGCAGACCAGAAGTAAGCGCGGTAACCGGCATCGTCGAAACCGCTTTCGCCGTAGTAGTAGCTGTAGCCAGCAGGGAGAGCGGAAAAGCCAGAAGCATTAGTCCCCTTGTTTTCGTTTGAACTTGGATTCCAACCATCTACGGTCTTCAGTTCAACTCCGGCACCATAGTAATCCCAAAAGGTTGTGTAGTCATCAACACTAGTTGCCATCGGCTTTACCAGCTTCTGCCAATCTTCCTTTGTCGGCAGGTGCCAACCTGCGGGGCAAACGCCTTGAACTATGCCACTAGGATTGCAGCTATTACCATAAGCACAGCTTGCATCGTCCATGGCAACTTCCCAGGTGTACAGGCGACCATACTTGTCGCAATTTGCACTTTCATTATCATAGCAGCCGCTCCATGCGTAATCGCCCATGTCAGATACATCACCCGGGTCGTAGTTCAAATTCTCGGCCATCCAGGTCTGGCAGTTTTCATCGTTCTTGTCGCAAATTTTGACGGTCTTGTAGACCTGGCCGTCACGTTCATCAGTAAACTCGCCGTAGTCAATATCTGGATTCAAGTAGGCCCATGCAGCCTTCATAGAAGAACTGCTTGCAACAGAGCTGCTACTCTTTGCAGAAGAACTGCTAGATCCTTCGACTCCGGCGCTGCCTCCGCTCAGGATGACACTGGAGGAAGAAGAGTCGTCATCATTAGCCGGTCCGTTTGAAGATTCGCCGTCGCCACAGGCGGCAAGACCCAAAGCCAGTGCAAAGGCGCCAACTGCAATCGCACTAAATCCAAAATTCGGCTTCATATTTTTCATAGATTCCTCAAACCACCCGTTTTTCAAACGCGGATTCTCATCGTCAAGTAAATCCGATCTAGGCTGAAAACAAAAAAAATCCCTAGAAAGTGAATTCTAGGGATGGTTAGGTTTCTAACTTGCGTTTTCGACCAAGAAAAGGACAAGCGATGAGACTTAACCGAGA
>NZ_QGDU01000045.1 GCF_003149045.1 Fibrobacter sp. UWR4
GAACCGAACATAGGCGAAAGCATTTCGCTGAAGGATTCTGCAATGGCAGCACCGGAAAGGCCCACTGCGAACAGACGGATGTAGCTAATCACATCGATAAAGCTGTTCTCCACATCGAGCACGAGCATCGGGATGCTGATGATGTCCTGTTTGAGGCGCTTCGGTGGCACAGTAAAGAGCACCAGAAGAACGGCTTCCACGATGAACATCGGGATGACGAACTTCGGCATGTTGATACCGAGCACCATCTGGCAAGTTCCTCTTTTGGGCGTTCCCGCACATATCTGTGCGGTCGGGCTATATTCTGGGGGCAATCGGCTGCGCTTGCGCTTGCCGCACACCTCCCAGAACCAAGCCCCGCTTCGCGGGTCTTGTCCCCAAGGGGTCACTATCCCTAACGCGACGGCCCCCCCCTCGCAACACAGGGCGCGGCCTAACCAGCCTCGCCCTGTAAAACAAAAACTCCTGCCTGATTTTTATCAGGCAGGAGCAATGTTATTCATGTAATGTATCTTGTTACTATGCGGCATTTTCCTCTTCCTTCGTTTCGGTGGGGAAATCTACCACGGTCGTCTCGGGAGACTCGGTCGTATTCTTCCCTTTTCCCTTGCGAAGTTTCAGGTGCACCTTCTTCTGGTCGATGTGGCTGTTCACGGCGTTGATGAACTGGATGCAGCCTTCGTCCTTGTCGAGGGTGGCCTTGCCGATTGCAAGCGTCGTCACGATTCCGAATCCTTCGAGGCAGCGTTCGCGATACACCTTGTTGGCGTCGGCCACCTTCGATGCGATTTCCTTGTTGCGGTTCTGCACCGCCGTCAGGTATTCGTTGTGCTTGCTTTCGAGGTTTTCGAGCCAGGGCTTGAATCCGCAGGCGCTCAACTTGTCATCACCAATTTCCTTGAGGGTATTGATGAGGTTCGTGAAAGTACCCGTGGACTGGTCCTGATTCAACCTCGTGGGGTCGGCGTTCTCGGCAAAGATCTTGCGGAGACGTTCTCCCGTGGCAACCACGCCGCTGTCGGCAAGCGACTTGAGGCTCTTCGCAAAGTTCCTGCAAGAGGAGTAGGCGGCATTGCGTTCGGAATCAAGGCGGCTGACGGCCCTTGCGGCAGATTCGTCGACAGACACTTCAATGAGGTTAGCGTATTCGGTTACAGAGGTGCGGTAGGCTTCGATGGACTTGCGAATCTCTTCGCTGGTGATGCTTGCAGTCTGCTCAACGAAGTACTTGTGGAGTCCCAGGAATTCTTCGTTGCGCAGTGTTCTGTAATTGAGAGCATGGATCTTCATCATGATGCTATCCTCGTTTTTGAAGGTTGTCGGTTTTTGTCTCAGGAACTCTTGCGTTCCCTTGTCTTCAAAGATACCGCCAAAATTTCAAAAGCGTATCACCGAAAATGCCTGATTCCGACAAACGAATAAAAAATAAGGATAAAGTGTTTTTGCAGACAAAGTAAGATATTTCTTTGTCTAGGTTGCATTCTTTTTTGTAAAAATTGTGTCACGGCGATGTGTGGATTCTACACAGTCCTACACGCCGTTCCCACTGAAGCCGAGAGAATCCTCGAGCCAGGTGTCAGTGCGCTGCACCGAAAGTCTGCTCTGGTACGCCTTTCTCCCCGCCCTGTACTGCGCCCAACGCACCGAAAGGGGCGAAAAAGGCCCCAGATGCCTAAAAATAATGGCAAGGGAGTTCGGCAGGTTGCGACGCAGGACTTCGTCTTCAAAAGATGCGTAATGGCTTACGCTTCCGGGGTCCCCCTGACGCGCCGATCGGCCAAAAAGCTGGCGGTCTATTCTTGCCGACGGGTTGCATTCGGTGGCAATCACATGCAACCCGCCAATCTTCTTTACTTTATCCGGTATCTTGATATCCGTGCCGCGTCCGGCCATGTTCGTCGCGACCGTAATGGCCCCAAGCTTTCCCGCGTCCGCAATAATAGCGGCCTCTTCTTCGCTACGCACGGCATTTATAACGCGACATTCAAGCCCAAGAGCCGTCACCATTTCGGCAAGCCTTTCGCTTTCGTCAATATCCTTCGTCCCAATCAGTATGGGGCGTCCCTTCTCATGCATGCGGAACACTTCCTTTACAATGGATAGCCGTTTCGATTCTTTTGTACCGAACGTTTTCAGCAATGATACCTTTCGCCTATTCTTACGGTGATTCGGGATGCACACGACGGCGGCACCGTAAATCGTCCAGAATTCGGCTGCCGCTTCCTTGCCTGTCCCCGTCATTCCAGAGAAGTTCTTGTACAACCTAAAGAAGCGCTGGAAACTCATGCGGGCCTCGGTTTCCTTGAGCCCCGAAAGTTCCAGACCTTCCTTGATTTCAATCATCTGGTGAAGCCCGCCATTCCACGAACGCATGGGCATCTTGCGGCCCGTAGATTCATCTACAATCACAACCTTGCCCTCTTCCACGACATAGTGGCGGCCGCATTCAAAAAGTTTCTGCGCCACAAGGGCCTGGCGCACGAGGTCCTTCAAGAAGCCCGCACGGGCAAACTCATCCTTCGATTCCAGTTCTTCCAGCCGCTCGTCGATATCGGTCACAAAACGCACCCTGCGGTTCTTGAAATCGACTGCGTAATCACGACGCTCCACAAGTTCCTTCGAAATATCAAAGGCCACCCTGCAAGTTTCGTTAAATTCATCGTTCTTCTTTTCGCGCGAAATAATCAGCGGAGTCACAGCCTCGTCAATCAGCACGTTGTCCGCCTCGTCGACAATGGCCGTATAAATCCCGCGCTGCACCAGGGTCGAAGTCAACTTCTCCATATTTCCAACAGAGCCGCCAACTATTCGCTTTGAAAAATTCTGGTATTTCCCCAACGCAATGCGGTCCCGCAAAAAATCGGCAAGTACCTCTTTCGCCGTAGAATAGGTCACGTCGGCAGCGTACCCCTCACGTCGCTCCGCCGGTTTCATGGTTCCCGTAACCGCCCCGACAGACACCCCACAATACGAATAGAGCGGCTTCATAATCTCGGCATCGCGGGCGGCAAGGTAGTCATTCGCCGTAATCACGTGGCATGGCCGCTTGCTCCATCCGCGAACCACGCCGCACATGGCAGCCGTCACCGTCTTGCCTTCGCCGGTAGACATTTCGGCGATATACCCATGGTACAGCGCCAGTGCACCGGCCAGCTGCTCTATATAAGGTCTATATCCCATTGTGCGCGATACGGATTCCTGCACAAGGGCAAAGGCAGCCAGCACAGATTCCTTATCCGCACGGCGTTTAAAGACTACTCGGAGTTCCCCCATCTTTTTCTTGAGCATCGAATCGCTCAACACCGAATAGGTCTTGCTCTGCTTATCGATAAGGGCCGCATCGTGTAAAAGTCGTCGCAGCACACCCCTGCGGCCCTTGAACCTCCCGACCATCCGAAAAACAAGGGCGTCAAGCCCCGTCGGAATCTTTTTCACTTGCTTACAAGATGTCAGGCGATAGTTGTCGTTAAGGTTCATAAATCACATCTTGTAATACTTTTGCAGTGCCTGCTGAACCTTGCGGATTCCCTGCAAGGCAAGCGGAGTGTCCTTCAGGTGAAAGCGGATTTTACCGGAACGGCCGTGCGCCCAGTCAATCCCATCCAGAGCGGGAGAATCCTTCTTTATAGAAGCACGCACCAGATAAACTGGTTCCGCAGTGCGTTCTGCATACGAACCATCATCCCCGCCCGAAGCGCGCGTCTCGATTTCGCCACCGCCCATCCACCCAAGCGCTGCCGAAGGCAAACGGTCGCGAGCAGCGGGAATTGCCGTCACGCTATCGACAGGAATCTCGGTAAACGCATCACCATTCAGCCGCACCGAAACATGGCGCGGTTTATCCGTGAAAAGGCGCGAGACTTCCTCTTGACTCACCACCGCCAAGAAATCAAAAGCAGCCGTGTCGAGCACCATCCCCACCGAATCGCCCTTCTGCAAAAAACGACCGACATACTCGTCCGGATTCTTTACATCCCAGATTCCATCCATCGGAGCAATCAGCGCCAGCTTGTCCCGATAAGCCAACAGATCGTTCAGTTCCTGTTTCAGCACCCCCATGCGCTTCGTCAAAGGCATCATATTTTCGGGAGCCTGGTTGAGCGCCTGATAATACATCTGCGCCGATTCATTTACCTGGGCGCGTTTTTCTTCAATAGAAAAATCGAGTTCACGATTTTCGAGAAGCATCAGCGTATCGCCCTTTCTGACAGGAGACATTTCGTTACGATAAACCCGCGCAACGACACCGCCCTCGCCCACCGTGGTATTTTCGTAACGCGCGGCCTCGATGACCCCCGGAGCCTTGAACGTATCGGGAACCGGAACGTAGAACAAAGCCGCTAGCAGTCCCCCAAAAACAAATACAGTCAAAAATATCGCCCGCGAACGCACCAGCGCAAGCCCGGGGCTCGCAAAAATGTACTTGAGGAACTTGCCCACCGGCATCACCACCATGGTCAGGCACAGCAAAACACCCATGACAAAAGAAAGTATCAGGTAGTGCTGCGAGATGGCAACAATGAAACCCGTAAACAGGAAAATCCTGTAAATAGAGGACGCGACACCATAAACAGCGTAAATCACCCGTTCGAGCCACGTCTCGGCGATGACTTCGGCATCGCGCTTAAAAAAGGCATAGCGTTCCAACAGGTACTTGAGGTGGCGTACCGAATTCTGCTGCAGGTTGGGCATGTCCAGCAAGTCGGTCAAGATATAGTAGCCGTCAAAACGCATGAGCGGGTTGATGTTGAACAGCACTGTCGAGACCGACGCCATTATGACAACGTTGTACGCAAGGCTCTTGGCTAGGCCACCGCCCAGGTTCGCCCAGACAATGAGTGCCACCGCCGCGATGAAGAATTCCGTAAGCATACCCGCGGCACCCACCAGGGCGCGCCTCGACTTCTTGCGGAACGACCAGCTCGCCGTCGCATCCACATAAGGGAGCGGCACAAGCAGCATGAACATCACGCCCAGCGTATGCACCTCGCCCCCGTAGCGCTTGACGACGCTCGCGTGGCCGAATTCGTGCAACAGCTTGACAAATACGGTACATACGTACACCCAGCCGATATTCGACGGCGAGAGAAACCCCTGCGCGTTATCCTTCAGCTGGTCGAAGTTCTCGACACCGTATTTCGCGGCGACAAAGACCGTGGCAAGCCAAATAAAGGCGAAGGGCTTGCTCAGCAAGAAGCGGATAAGCCAGCGCAGCTTATTGAGCAGGGCATCGGGGTCGAACAGCGGCACCTTCAAGAAGAAGATGTTCAAGAGCGACGCCTTCACCTTTTTCTGCGTCTGCTTGCGGTTGCGCTCAAAAAGTTTCGCACCGTCGTCGGCCCCCACATACATGAGCATGTTCGCCTGATACAGTTGCGCAAGCATCTCGATGACTTCGCCCTGGCCGGGCATTTCGCCCTCGCCATTCTTGAGCATAGCCCCCCATACCTCGCCCACCGTCTTGTCGGGCGACAGGCGCGACACGAAGTCGTACGCGCCGCGCGGCAGACGGTAGTACTGGTTGGTGAAGGGCTCGTAGAGTACGAACCACAGCACACCGCGGTATGTTTGGCGATGAACCCGGACGCTCGCACGAAGAGCAATCCTGCTCCCCGAAAGGCGGTACCACGACTCATGGAATATCTTGCGCTGTTGATCGAGCATCATGGCGAAGCCTACCGATTACCGGCAGAAGCCATGAATACCACGTCTTCGTCGCTTCTCACACGCAAGACAATCCTGTGTTCGCCCGCAACGTTCGAAGAATCGGGGATATCCACAATGTCGTAGTTGAACAGGCTCACCGGCACCGGTTCCTCAAGGCCGTCCCACGAGAAATAAAGCGTGTGCCGCACGTTGTCCGT
This sequence comes from Fibrobacter sp. UWR4, assembly GCF_003149045.1. NCBI lineage: Bacteria > Pseudomonadati > Fibrobacterota > Fibrobacteria > Fibrobacterales > Fibrobacteraceae > Fibrobacter > Fibrobacter sp. UWR4. The sequence goes on from NZ_QGDU01000045.1 coordinate 5,865, forward strand.
TCCGCTCATCTGCAACACGACATTCGGGTGGTAATACTGGTTGCCCTCGTTCCAGTCCGTAAGCACAATCTCGATGGTCTCGCCGGCAGAAATCTCGACGTAACTCATGACTTCGCGCTGTCCAAGCACGAACTGTCTGGTGGACTGCTGCTCGCCACCCTGCTGTCCATTGCCGCCTTCGCCGCCCTGGCCATTGTCCGGGACTACGACCAGTTCGCCCGTATCGTCATTGCCCTGCGATACAAGGTTGCGGCCCTCGCCAGCGTCAATTTCGTCGTGGCGGTCATTGCCGTTGTCCATGTGCTGCACACCGTCGATGAGCCCCTGGTCAAGGCGGGCCTGGAAGTTCCCGACATTCGCGGTATCGTTGTCAAGATAGTTCTGGTGCAGCGTGGTATCGATAGTGTGCTGGTCAAGCACAATTTCGGTATTGGGAGTGAACACGCCCAGCAGGTTGTTGTGCTCGAGCACGAGGTTCGCGCTTCCGCCGAGGGCGATATCGTCGCCCGCGCCCGTCGTGATGGTGTCGGCACCTTCGCCGCCCACGACAACGTCGCGGTCCTTGCCCGTAACGATAGTGTCTCCGGTATAAACCGTTGTCACGGCATCCTGCGCAATCGAGAGCGATTCCGCGCCGATGACGCGGTTCGCGTAGTCCGAGATATTCTCGTCGACGGCATAGGGAACATCGAGGTCGAAAGTGAGGCTGGCATCGTCGCCATAGACGAGGTCCTTGTCGTGGTCGCCACCGATGGCGGCTGCATCCTTGCCTGCGCCCGCAACAACCTGAACCGCGTTGATTACGGGCAGGTTCTTCGGGTTCTGCCCGCTGCTCGTGTATACGTTCTTTATGCGGATTTCGGCACGGTTCCCGGTGAAGTTGCGGAACACCACGTAATTGCCCACAATCTCCATGCGGACGGCGGAACTTTCGTGCAGGGCAGACATCGCATCTTCGTAGGAATCACAGGTAGCCTCCCTGTAGTCGCCATCGAAGTTGTAGCCGGTCCAGTCATTCAAGAACCGCTTCTCGCCATTGTTCAGCGAAACCTGGTAAATATAGTTGTAAGTATCGGTATCGCCATTGTCAGCGCCGAGATACACATAGATGTCACAGGCGTCGCCCGCGGCAAGCCCGCTCTGAGCACGGAATTGGTCGATACTGTCGAGCGTGAGCTTAATCTCGTCGTGCTGCTGCGACGCGAGATACCCGTTGAACAACTTGGAATTCGCGGTATCGCCGTCAAGTTCAGAACTATTCTCGTGCGTCATCGCGTAGTTGCCCGCATACATCTCGTTCCACCAGCCGCTGTTCTGCTGATACGAAGAGATTGTCACATTGATACCCTTTACGCTGTGCGAAGAGTAGTTATCGACATCATGCAGTTCGCCGTTCTTCACGTACATATTGCACCAGGCAGTGTCGGCAACCACACCAGCAGTCTCGCCAGGTCCCACCTTCAACGAGGCGTCGGCATTCTCGAGCGTGAAGTTGACCGATGCGGCCTTAACGCCGTCGAGCATGGTCTCGGCAGCTTCCGTAGCACCCGCGTGGATTGTATCCGCACCGATGCCACCCACCACGGTATCGTTACCGTCGCCGGTATTGATGGTGTCGTCATAGGTCGCCGTATCGATATTCGTGACGGCAACAGATTCCGCGGTCGAGATGGTCGAAGCCGTAGATTCGTCGCTGTCGCGGTCGGAAAGCAGGATCTTCGCGTTATCGCCGAAGACGACGTCATTGTCGTAGATGCCGTAGCGCTCGTCACCGAAGGTGGTGATGTCGTCGCTGCCGGTCCCGCCCACGACGATATCGTCGCCGAGGCCAGTCTTGATGATATCATCGCCACCGAAGTCGATGTCCGTGGTGGCGGCAACGTCCTGCTTGTGGAGCGTGCCCCTGACCTGGATGCCAGCGATGCCCGCGAGGTTCTTGCCGTTCTGGGCATTGTTCGGATACGCTTCCTCGATAACCACGCGGAAGTTGTCGGCAATTGCACCGGCGGGCACATCGAACACCACGTAGTTCGCGGCTTCGGCAGTGTCGGCGCTCGTCGCAGTCGCCTGCACGAAGGAACCGTCAAAGTTGTGTCCCTCTGCATCGTTCACGTAATAGGCCGAATACGGCTCTTCGGAACCGCCCACGAACAGGCTCACCTTGCGCACACTGCTACCGTATGCGGAATGTGAATCCGGAATATCGAGATAGACAACCACCTTATAGCTGGTGAAATACTGTGCGAGGCCGTCCACGGCCACTTCGAACTTGCTGCCACATTGAGCGTTCGGGGCCGTCGTCATCAGGCCCGAATTCATGAGCTTCGCATTCTTGTCGCCCTGCATATTCCAGAGGCCGAGGTTGTAGGCCTGCAGGTTGATGCGGTTGTCCGTGCTCGTATTGCGATGGCTCTCGTATCCACCATACGATACACTCACGCCGCTTACACGCGTGCGAGTATCTTCGGCAGACTTTTCGCCCGTAGCATCGAGATTGTCCATGTTCACGATTTCACGGTCATCGTTGCCGTAGGTACCCGCGAGCGAGCCCGAGATGTTGTTCCAGTTGTGGCTTTCGAATTCGGGAGCGCCGACGTAATCCGTCGCGTTGAGGCCTGTCTGCGAAGCACCCTGGAAGTTGAAGCTGAGCGTAGCCTCTTCGTAGACATCCGGGACATTCTGGCGGTCACCCACCTGTTCGAACGCCTCGTTCGCATTGCCGCGGAATGTCGCATAGGCGTTATCGCCGAACACCACATCTTGGCCGTTGCCCGTCGTGATATCGTCGTTACCGAGACCACCAAAGACAACGTTGTCACCATTACCCGCGATGATCGTATCGGCACCGGCCGTTCCGAGATCTTCACCGACGTTGATATTCTCGTTAGTGACAAAGAGTGCATTAAAGTCATAATCGACCTTAGCAAAGCCACCATCGCCAAGAATGATATCGTTTCCGTCGCCCGTGGTGATTTCGTCGGCATCCATACCGCCCATCACAATATTCTTGCCGTCGTCGGTATGGATAATATCGCTGCCGCCATCCTGTTCAGACTTGGTTTCGATCGTCCTGTGGTCTTCATGGATGTCATAGCGGCCGCCGTCGCCAACGACAACATTATCCTTGCCAGCAATATCGATGATGTCGCCATCGGCACCGCCCATCACGACATTCTTGTCGCCAAAGATATCGATATCGTCATGACCACCGACACCATCGCTCGTGGTTGTAACATCGCGAAGTCCGGAGTTGATGAAGTCATTCACCGTTGCCGCACCCGGCTTCTTATCGTAATTAGCAATGCCGCCATCACCGAGAACAACATTTTCGCCGCCGTGGATTTCAATTTCATCGCCAGCAAAGCCACCCATAGCGACATTGTGACCGCCAAAGACCTTTATGTGGTCTTCACCACCAATCGCATCGCTTTGGGTCTTGATATAGGCAGAATCAGAAGCTTCGTTATTATATTCGCCGCCATCGCCCAGCACGATGTTGTTATCGCTTGTCGCGCCATTCTGCGTCCCAATAGTGATATTATCGCCATCAAAGCCACCCATCACGGCATTTTGGCCGCCATAAATGTTGATAGTATCGATACCGCCATTATTGTCATCGGTTGTCTTGACGGACTTGATTGCCTCATAAATCTTTTTCTCTTCGTTCCATTCGCGAACAGAGACACCTCCATCGCCGAGAACAATGTTGTCGGCTCCGAAGATGTCAATTGTATCGCCTTCGGCACCACCCATGACCGTATTCTGACCGCCATGGATCGCGATGGTATCTTCACCGCCATGGATAACGACTGCATCATTAATCTCTTCTCGAGATGTTTTAACAGTCACCTCACCGTTATCTTTATCGACAACATAGGAACCACCATCGCCAAGGACAACGTTTTCATTACCATTTTGAGGTTCACCATCCTCGACTTCATCGCCAATAGTAATCGTATCGCCATCGGCACCACCCATCACGGTGTTCTTGCCACCATGGATGTTAATGGTATCGATGCCGCCATTACTATCGTCCGTCGTTTCGACAGACTTGATGGAATCGTAGACCTCATTATCCGCATTCCATTCGCGGATGGATTCGCCACCATCGCCGAGGACGATATTGTCGGCACCATAAATGTCAATATTATCGCCGGCAACGCCACCCATGACTGTATTCTGACCACCATGGATAGTGATTGTATCGACAAAATCAGGTTCTTTATCCTCAGTCACCGACAGATCATGAGTATGAACCTTCACCTCGCCCTTATCTTTGTCGACAACATAGGAGCCGCCATCGCCAAGGACAACATTTTCATCACCATTGATCTTGACTTCTTCGCTGTCGTCCTTGTTTTCTTCGCCGATCGTGATTTTATCGGCACCAGCGCCACCCATAACAGTATTCTGGCCGCCATAGATTTCGATAGTGTCCCCAGCGCCGACCGAATCTTCCTCAGTCTTCACGGATTCAACCGCAGCATTGACCATAAAGTTTTCGGTCGTAGCGACACCCGGCGTAAAGTTGGCAACACCACCGTCACCAAGGACAACGTTATCGGTCCCATTTCCCTTGCCGACTTCGCCGATGGTGATATCGTCATCACCATTTCCGCCCATGACAACGTTATGGCTACCGACAATACCAATGGTATCTTTCTCTCCAATAGAATTATTTGTCGTCTGAACCATTTCGAGGCTAATCTCAATGTTGTTTTCGCGCCAAGACGTTGCCGAACCTTCGTTATGGAAGTTCACCACACCATTGTCGCCAAGCACAACGTTCTTTTCACCGGCTACCGTGATATTGTCGCCACCAAAGCCACCGACAACAACACTCATCTGTCCGCCGGCAATAATTTTATCGACTCCGCCCTCGTTAGGCATTACGGACGCAATAGAAGTCGCCCCACGGGCAATGCCATCGGTCTGCTTTTGGATGAAATTACTATCTCTATCCTTAGGAATAGTTGTGAAAATAACATCCCCCGCTTTATGCTCACCGGAGTCTTCCTTATAATAGCCAAGCTCCGTAACGACATTATTGCCATCCATATACTGGATGTTACCCTTGTCACCAAAGGCGATAATACCCTTATCGACATCGATGGTGTCGTTTCCAGCACCGCCCAGAACAACCATACCGTCCTTGGTAATCAAGCTTCCCTTTGCGGTAATCTTATCGTTGCCGCCCTGGGCGTTGATAACCAGCTGACCGTCGTTAGCGTTATAATCCGTAACGGTAATATCATCATCGGTCTCACGATTATCGGTTTTATCGTCGCCGGTATTCACGACCGTGAACGTCTGGAATTCTTTTTCTGTAGTCTGATCAACATGGCCATGAATGGTCTTAGAGATATTGACAGTGTCTTTTCCTGTACCAAGATTGAATTCGCCAAATTCGAACTCGTTTGCAACAACCTTTTCCTTGAGTTCTGTATGCGTAAACTTGACGGAATCGTCAACGCTTTCCACATTGGCATTTTCAAGAGCACTGACAGCATCGACATCCGAATCCTGGTTATTCACGAATATACGGTCGACACAGTCGTCTTCGCTTTCAAAGAGATAGTCCTTCTGCCCAGCGAACATAGCCTTGAAACCGTTCAAGGAAGCGTCAATAGACTTGTTCAACGTGAGAGTATAAGTACCCTCACCCACAATGGGATCTCCATCAATACGGAACCATTCTGATTCGTTCTTTTCCGAAACAAACTTGACCGTACCACCCTTAATAGGCGTCAGTCCTGCCTTAATTTCGACAACGACTGTATTGCCAGAAACAGACTTCACGCCAGCCAAACTGTCTAAGTCATAGGTATTTTTCTCATTAAACTTCGAAGCCCAAACAAAGCCGGAATCGCTTTCAATCTTATGATTATAATGGAGAAGTTCCGGATTATCGACACCGGCAATGTCGCTTGTTCCCTTGCCATAAGCATCAACAGTGCCTTCGACTTGGTTAATACGCTTTTCGCTATTTCCGTTGAGAGAAACGACACCATATTCTTCATCAATGACATCCGCTTTTGCGAAAACAGTTATTGTCTGTGATGCAGAGCCTTTCTTAAATTCCAAAACAACGGAAGATTTCGCTATTCCGTCCTTATTATCATAAATCAAGAGTTGAACTTCTTTGTTTACGTCCAACATTTTAGACATAACTTCGGAAGCAGACACCTTAACAAACAACGTTTTACCGTCAGGTATATCCTTGTTGTATGTAATATCGAAAGTCATGGAGTTCCAACACGTATCACCTTCTGTGTTTCCGGTCAAAACATGATGTCCATCCTCCAACTTCGTCTCAGAGTACTTTTCAGCAAGCACATACTGCTTTTCCTGCCCAGTCACCCCAGAGCGTTCAATCTTCAGGAAATCGCAAGCTTCGAAGGAATCCGTATTCGTAATATTGGCTTCGGTCGGAGCAAACGTACCAGAACCAACAGAAACCACACCATGCAATGTCGCGAGTTGCCGGTTCGACGTGTTGAAGAACACAAGGACATTTCCGTTCAGTTCGTAATAAATATCCTTCTTTTCCTTCAATGCATTATCTGCACCACAGTAGACAACTTCGGTTCCATATTTAACCATAGACAAACTGGCAACATCATCGTAAGCAAGATGAATTTTTGATCCATCAAGTTTCATTGTATTGGAACGATAATTTACGATAAGAACCTTATCTTTTAGGTCATTTGTATAATTCTTTATGGTCAAAACACCTTTGTCATCTATATTGGTATATTCAATTATCTTATCGCTATTTTCCAGATAAACATGGATGTTCGACTTATTCGCATCATGCAATTCGATGCCAAATTCGCCCAGAGCAACCGTGTCTCCACTAATCGTGAACTCCTCGGTCCTTGTAAGCAGTTTCTTCGCTTCGTCATTTTGGGTAAGTTTTCCATCGTCCTTGACCATCAGCGAGAAGGCATTTGCTGACTTGGAAAGCAGTTCCTCCTGTTCTTTGCCATCTTCGGAATAATACCAGACGCTCTTCAACGAAACAGACTTGACTGCATTTTCTTCGAGCAAGCTGTCCGACAGGGCTTTAATCTTTATTTCCTTGGGCGCATCACCGGAATTAAAGACAAGCTTAACCTTGTCTTTATACACCGAATCCGCAGGATCCATGATAAGAATCCCCCTATCACCGGCCTGCAGCATAGAGGTCGAAAGCATCGGGATGTTCAACTCGACTTCAATCGTCCCTTCCTTCAGGTTTCCAGAATAGCCAACAAAGAACGAAGCTTCTGCAGCACCTTCTGTAATTTCGACCGGTTTATTTTCGATATACATATCGGACGTCGACACAAACACAACTGGAGCGCCGCTCGTATCCATCACGACAAATTTCTGCTGATACTTTTTATCTTCCAAATCAGGATTTACAAAGCAATTTTCTTTTTGCTCGTCATCCAAATCATCAGAATCAGCCGACAACACTTCATATGTCAAAGTATTGGTCTGGCCATCGGTATCGGCATTTCGAAGCGGACGACTATCCAAATCGAGGCCACCAACTGACACAGTATCATTGCCATGACCGCCGTTTATTGTGGTCGTCTCACCCGCATTGTTGCTGGCGACATAGAATTCATCGTCACCCGCACCGGCGGCGAAATTCGAGTACTCAACGCCAGCAACCTTGACGCCACCAGATTCAGAAAGCAAGCCTTCCTTCGTAATAACAACCGTATCGTCGCCCTCGGAGCCATAGACATTCACGCTATCTATTCCGGAGCCCCCATCAATTGACTGCGTTCCGTTAGTAATTATCTTACCATTCATCATTCGATAATTGTAGATAGAGAACGCATCGTTGCCACGGCTGCCAGCCATGTTCAAAGAACCGACGTTGCGCAGAGCGGTAAAGGTATCATCACCAATACCACCATCAATGCTCAACTTAGAACCTTCAGACACACCTTCACTCAGGTATTTTCCATCGGAATTCTGAATAGTTTTGAATCCATCTTCAGAAGCGATGTTCTGTGTACCAGCCTTTCGATCGGAGTTGTAGAGTTGTCCAACCTGGAAGGTATCGTTTCCGGCGCCGCCATCAATATTCGTTACAGCCGCAGTACCATCAACGACAACCTTGTCGTCGCCACCGTTTGCATACAAATTAACAACATCGATACCATTCGTAAAGTTGACGCGTTCGATATTCTTATTGGCATTCGTGCTAGATACGTCACCATCTTCCGGCAACAACGCTACGAAGCCAAGAGTCCCCGCTTCGTTCATGCGCATCAACAGGTTGTCTGCATATTCCGTGGCTTCAATCGTAAGCACATCCCTGTCGGACGCACCCGTTCCAGAATCGGTGATGTTCACATAACTGGTTTCGCTTCCGCCCATCAGGTTCACGAAGATTTGGTCGCTGCCACCCTGACCGTCAACAAAATCCAAGCCGGGACCCGTCTTGATTTTGTCATTTCCGCTAGTCGACCCACTTTGGGCATCCTTGTAGAATATTCCGCCCAAGCCAAAATTTTCGCCAAAGGAGATCTTTTCTCCATTGAACTTGTCAGAGCCTTTAGTATAACCATCGACAATTCCATTATCGCCATACAAACTGTCGTTGCCTGCTCCGCCATCGATAAAATCATCACCGGCACCACCATAGATGATATCATTATCGATACCACCTTCGATTTTGTCGTCTCCGGCACCACCATGGATGACGTCGTTACCGATACCGCCTTCAATGACGTCGTTCGCTTCAGCTCCGAAAATCAGGTCATCGCCTTCGCCACCATAGATGTGGTCTATGCCATCTGAATCAGAATCCTCACCACTCAATTTAGCGATAGTACCATCTTTGAATTTAGCACTATCAAGAGCAAAACTGAATTCCGATTTAGCGACTTCAAAGTTATTTTTGGCAAACTGGTTCGCAATAAGTTCTTTACTGAAGAAATCCTTACTAAATTCGGAATCAACGTTTATCTGTGTCAGATTGCCACCATAAATGATATCGTGACCGGAACCGCCATAGATATCATCATCGCCCGAGCCACCGAAAATACGGTCGTTTCCGCGATCTCCATGAATTTCATCGACTCCGGCGCCACCGTCAACCCGGTCGTTGCCCGAACCACCAAAGACCGTATCATTGCCTTTGCCGCCAATAATCAAGTCATCGCCGCCATCGAGGCTGACATCGCTTCGAGAGGGCCCCCCAACAGTTCCATTATCATAGAGAGCCTTGCCGCCATCACCGAATATCAGGTCGTCACCATCGAGTCCGTCGATTTTGTCGTTACCGGCACCACCGAAAATGACATCATTTCCGGCACCGCCGACAATGACATCATTACCGGCGGCACCAGCCTCTACATAGCCTTCGACATAGAATTTACCATTCTTTCTGCCTTCATCCTCATCAGGAGGTACATACCCATCATCGCCATAGATGATATTCATACCACCATTAGCACCAATAATGGTATCATTACCGGCACCACCAACGATAATTACGGTATAGCCATTCAAGTCTAGTCCGGAAAGATCGATTACATCGTCGCCTTCGCCACCATAAATTTCAAGATTGAGTCCGGCCTTTCCAGTCAATTTGATGTAGTCATCACCGGCATCGCCATTTATTCGATGCCAATTACCCTTATCTGTACTTACTTTCTTGCCATCGCCCCATTTAACCTCGCCTTTATCCGTCAATTCCGCAATGTATGTTTCATTACCATCTTCGAGAGTGGGATTATCCTTGTCAGTCGAGACTCTGTCGCCAGCATTCGGACCGATATGCGCTACGATATTGCCATTCTCGTCCTTTGAAGCCATCACAGGCGCAAGTTTATGTTCATAATTGAAACTGAACAGGGTTATGTCGCCCGTAATATTCCACTTTTTCGTGGTAAGCCACAAGTCCACATACGCATAGAGTTTGGCTGTAATCGCTCCGTTCACATCGAATATGCCGAACAAGCCCAATTCGCCAATGATTTGATTCATTTCGCTCAGGCGAACCTTGCCATCCTTGTTGGGGTCAAACAGATTGAAACCGACGTTGATGCCCACACCGCCACCGACACCGGCACTCACGCCAGCATTGAGTTCGGCGGCGGCTGTCAAGCCGCCATAGAACGAAAGTTCATTGACATCGACGCCATTTTCGTCTTTATCCATCACGTAGAAGCCATTGACCAGGCGGCCATAGTCCTTGCGGCCACTAGCAATCCACTGGCGAATGCCCAACGTGTCGTAACCAAAGCCAAGCTGGATAGAGGCGTTGAACGTCACGCCCAGGCGCGCACCGAGCGGGCCCCAGATGCGCACGAACGTATTCCAGTCAAAGTCAAAGCAAAGCTTGGGCATCGTGTATTCGACAAGGGGAACATCTTCGCCAAGCAGCATCTGGAATATCTTCGACGGATTGTTCCAGATAAACTTCCAACTGCTGTCACCCTGAATGTTGAAGCCCTGTTTTTTGAGTTTATCGGCGGCATCACCTCCTATTTTATCAGGTGTCTCTAAAGATTTTGCATATTTTTTCAGAGCATTTTCATCAAATGTCGAGCGAGACTTCTTTCCATCAAGGAAATCTTGCATGGAAGTATCTCTTATAACTCCAGGCGCAGATTTTATCAACTCAAAATCACCCAAGTCAATCTTGAGTTCCTTGCCATTGGAGGTCGAAATAGTCTTGGATATTGAAATCAAATCCTTGATGGCATAAATCATACCATCGTCAAAGTTGCCCTTGCTGTACTTTTTGGCAAGGTCGAGCGGGGTAATCTTGATTCCCAAGTCATCGAGCACCGGGAACGGGGTCATCAGGAAGTCGATAAGCGGTTCCAGCGGCTCCACTACCGTCTGGATTTTGGAGACGATAGGCCCGAGTACGCTCCCGATAAAGGAGCCCATGTCGAATTCAAGATTTTTGAATGCAAGAGATTTAATATTCGATTTTTTTACGCCCATCACATCTTCAAATGCCCATAAAAATTCAAATTCACCCGAAATATTGGGGAACTTGGGCGTATCACGACCGGCATCCTTGCCGACACCGACATCTATACCGGCATAGATATCGACGGACGCATCGAAGTCAAACGTTGGCACGGCAAAAGCTTCGGACACCTTCACCAAGCCGTATTTCTTCGTAAATTTTTTTATCTTATCATCTGAATCATCATCGGTCTTTTCTTTTGTAATCCATTCTTTCACTCCATCCGCATCGAGCGGCTCCGAAACGCCAAGTCTGGAATCGTATGTCTCCGCCGAAGAATCACTCGGATTATTCAAGTCGACTCCGAAACTTAGTTCAACAGCAGCTTTGTGATTATTACCATCTTTATCTTTTCCCGATGTCGACAACGTCAAGCCGAGCCCTGCCAACGAGGCGCTTATACCTGCATCTAACTCAGCCGTAGCCTTGACATTGATTTCATTGCCGTCGTTAAAGATAAAGTAGAAACCATTCTGCTTCGAGATACCGAATCCGAACTCCAGCGCCCAAGAGAGCGAGAGATCGAGACCGCCATCCGCGGCGAGCGCCAGTCCGGGGAAACCGAGATCAAAGCCCACCGAGGTTCCGAATTCATACACGCCGCCCAGGTTGAAGTACCATTCCGCCGATTCCTTGGTGCTGCGGTACCACGTCCCCTTTCCGTCGACTTGTTTCCACCCGGTATTATCTCCGTTCCAACCGAAATAGTAGGAATCGCCCTCACTTTCACCAAAATCATATTCCTGAGTCAGGAAAGAGTCCAACCCAAACAGGTCGTTCATCTTTTTCGCGACCATTTCGGCAGTCAGGCCCGTCGATTCGTAAACGAACTTAGAGAACGGGTCTAGCACCTTGTTCTTCAACACACTCAAGAAATCAACACCGGTACTCAGGGCCGAACCCACAACCGGGACAGACTTGAGGGAGCTAGCCATACCGCCGTTGATATTGCTTTCAAGCATTTCGAACAGATTGTTCAAGCCAGACACAGCAAGTTTAATCTGGCTGAACCAATCCATGTTGGCGAAATCGGCAAGTTCCAATATCCTTTCGTACACACTCGAGAAGTCAGCAATCAACCGCCCATCGAACTGAGATTTATTGTCTTCGTTCCCAAGCCTCAGGCCAAAATCAAAATTGTCATACGTTTTGTTCGCCTCGGTGAGTTCGCCATCTTTCCAGTCATCCTTGATAGCACCCATTATTTTTTCGACTTCGCTTTGGGCATTAACGAAAGACGTGCAATCGACTAATTCAACGGCATTATTATTGAATCTACCCACAAGGACATCACCCAAGGACATCTCGCATACGGTAATCGGAAGACGCCCGAAGATAACGATAGGAATAGCAGGTGTAAAATCATCATCTATTCCAAAGTTTCTTAAAGTAGTCTCGCCCGATTTTCCAATAGAACCCAAGAAGGCGGCCTTGCCGTAAATAAACGACTGCTGGTCCTTATTCTCGCCAACAGAAATCAAGTTGCTGAGCATGCCCTTGCCACCGCCCGTGACTCCCAAATCGAAATTCAGTTTGTCGCCCGAAATTGTAATTTCGGCACCAAACTGGATTGGGTCCGTAAGCACAAGATCAAATTCCTCGTCGTAAACGACCTTTGCAGAAAGCGTAAACCAGAAACCACCCGAGACATCCAAGTCAATGTTTCCCTGGACGCCGGAATCCGCCTCGCCAAAACTGAACCTATGGCGTACACCGATAGCCTTCGCCACATCGAAGTCAAAGAAAAGAGCCTTTTCATTTTGATCAAATCTTATATTAAAGAGCTTTTTTCCCTGAGTATGCGAAGAAAGGTTGAATTTGTCAAGATAAGTATTCAGCAAATCACCGAACTGCTGGAAGTTCGTAATATTTTCGGTACGGAGTGTAGAGACAATGCTGCGCAAGTCGTTCGCCACAGTCACCAAGTCCCCAATAGACTTGTTGATGACCGGAATCTTTTTATCTGCAACATTTTTGTGCTTAACAAGGCCATCAATGCGATCAATCAGATTCTCAAGCACAGCATAGAGTTGTTCAATCGAGAAATTGCTGAAGCTGTCAAGTAAACTCTTAACGTCATCACCCAGTTCAACATTACTGGCCAACCTATAATTATCTTGTTTCAATTCAGTGTTCGTATCGTCTTCAAAAGACGCAAACCCATTGGGTTTTACGATCTCAAGAGACACCTCAGCCAATTCTATGTCATAACCAAACAAATCGGCATAAGCGGTTGCAGTAAAATTATTTGAACCCTCAGCAAGCCCCAACGTAACAGGAATTACTTTATACCCAAATATATTATTCGGATCTTTCTTTTCAGTTTTTTCCAAGTCGAATTTTAATTCAAGCCCAACGTCTCCTTTCGCAATAATGTCCGCTCCAACGAATTTATACGAGGCCGAAGCACTTGCAACATATTTTGCTGTTGCCCAAGTTTCCTTTTTATCGGCATTATCAAGCGTATCCCCGTCAATTGAAACCGTCGATACAGTAAGAGTACCAGCCTCAACATCAACGTTTTCTATTTTATAATAATCTTCACCGACAGAAATATAACCGCCTACAGCATAAGAAACATCTGCTCTAACATCACCTTCTGCAGATTTAAGCTCAAGAGTAACGGAATTTCCTGATTTAGACACATCCTCAATTTCGTGCAGAGAGGTTCCCATCGAAAGCGTCAGATTTGCACCAACATTGATGTCCTCAAGACTGATCTTTTTCGACCAATCAAGGTTCTTGAGTGCAGAGCCTACAATACGGAAAGAATCCGTCGAACTCTGAGATGTTCCCGATTTCTTTTGAGCCTTTTGTCCCGAACTAAAGCCAAGCCATTCGAGAGCCTTACTGGAACCAAAGGACGTCAAGGTAAATTCTTGACTTCCAAAAATTTCCAGATGGTCATCTACGATTTCTACAATATAATCAGAAGCAAGTTGAGCATTAATATTCGCAAGAAGTTCTGCAAGCGTCAGCGTTTTAAGATCGCTTGCATTCCAATCTTTCTGGAAATCGACCTTTTTATCGCCTATCTTAAAATCAGTCTTATCAGCCTTTATTTCTTCAGTAGGCCCGAGTATTTTGGCTTCTTCATCATTTACAGAGAATACAATATTCCCGTCAACCACCTTGACCGAAGATATTTTGGAAAGAATATCATCGCCTTGCGTACAATTGTCTATCGTATCGTTAATTGCCTTTGCAAGAGACGAAACCGAAGAACAATGTTCCGTATTGACATATATTATTTCAGAATCATTGTTAGCATCGGCGAATTTCAATTCCAAGATATGATCGAACCATTCGACAGACGCTGTATTATCAGTGCTCTCTAGCGAAATACTCCAGTCGTTACTTCCTTCTTTCTTTACTTTTACAAATTTGACATTCAAAGAGTCTTTTGTAAATTAAAATTCATCGCCTAAATCATCAGGAACACCATTAGATACATATTTTGAATACAGGGACTTAAATTTTTCTTCCACAGAAGCATCATCCACCACCTTGTCAAATTCTATAAATACTTTACTTGTATCACTAGTATCTTTAACGAGCGCCCCATGCTTACCCATCGAAGGTGTAAGTTCACCGGAGATTCGCATGTAGGTAATCTCATTGCCCTTTATAGCCTTACTATTATAAAGGTAATAGGACTCAGAATCTGGATATCCCTGAATTCTTCGAGGGTCGCAACCGAAAATAATATTACTGTCCGTGTCGATATCCACCACATACAAGCCATATGTATTCATGATGGAACGACCATTTTCATCTTGGAATGACAGGTATTCATTTAATTTATCTTTTAATTGGCTCTTCATCAACATGTGTGGGTGGCTTCGCCACCCTTTTTTGTTGACTTTCGCCTAAATTAAACAAAAAATGGGCTATTTTCTAAAATTTAAT
>NZ_QGDU01000046.1 GCF_003149045.1 Fibrobacter sp. UWR4
TCTCGGTTAAGTCTCATCGCTTGTCCTTTTCTTGGTCGAAAACGCAAGTTAGAAACCTAACCATCCCTAGAATTCACTTTCTAGGGATTTTTTTTGTTTTCAGCCTAGATCGGATTTACTTGACGATGAGAATCCGCGCAAGTTATATTTTTTTCACGGTAAAAAACACCCTTGCAGGTGAAATCCTTGTTTTTACATATTGGCCTTGACATTTCAATTCACCGGAGGTCAATTATGTTTAACGAGAAGTTCTACCATCTCGCAAACGTCATTACCATAACCCTAGCCGCAGCTATCGGCGGATTTCTGTTTGGTTTTGATTCTTCTGTCATCAACGGGGCAAACGTCGCTCTCAAAGATTACTTTGGATGTAACGACATGCAGTTAGGTTTAGCAGTTTCCTTTGCCCTGGTGGGTGCGGCACTCGGCGCCTACTTTGCGGGGCGTCTCGCCGATAAAATCGGCAGAGTTCACTGTATGATGGTAGCAGCATTCCTCTTCGTCGCCAGCGCCATCGGTTCTGGGCTTCCTTTCGGCCTTAGTGACTTTATCATGTGGAGATTCATCGGAGGGGTTGGCATTGGAGTCACCTCCATCATCACACCAATTTACATTGCAGAAACCTCCCCCGCACACTTACGCGGACGTCTTGGTTCTATGCAACAATTCGCCATTGTAATCGGCATATTTGCAGCCCTTCTTTCCAATTATCTCGTCGTACGTACAGCGGGTTCTGCAAGCCTAAACATATTTGGTTTCGAGGCTTGGAAAATCATGTTCTGGATTGAAGCCATTCCGGCCCTCATTTACGGATTGGCAACAACCCGCCTTCCAGAATCACCGCGTTACCTTATAGGCATTGGCCGACTAGATGAAGCAAGGCAGGTCCTTTCCCGAATTAGCGACAATAACCAGGATGATGAAATCATCGCCATCCAGGAAACTTTCAAAAATGAAAAACCCGCTAGACTCTGCGACCTTCTGGAATATACGGACGGAAAAACAAGAATAGTCCCCGCCGTGTGGGCCGGCATAGGCCTTGCCATCCTTCAGCAGTTCGTTGGTATCAACGTAATTTTCTACTACGGCACCATGCTTTGGCAAAGTGTGGGCTTTGGCGAAAGCGATGCATTCCTTACCAGCCTCGTTTCCAGCGGAATCAACCTGACCATGACCATCATCGCCATACTTCTAATCGACAAAATTGGACGCAAGCCATTACTCCTTATCGGCTCTTTTGGCATGGCAATTACGTTAAGTACTTTAAGTGGATGCTTCATTTTTGGAGCAGACAACGGCGCCCTTTCCAGTTCTAGCGGCATTATCGCGCTTGTGGCGGCAAACCTGTATGTTACATTTTTCGCAGCCACCTGGGGGCCAGTCATGTGGGTCATGCTCGGCGAAATGTTCAACAACCGCATCCGTGCCGTGGCAATCGCTGTTTGCGGACTTGCCCAGTGGGGAGCAAACTTCTTAGTTAGCTGGTCCTTCCCCATTCTCGCTAGCAGAAACGGCATAGGCGTAGGCCCCACCTACCTGATATACACAATCTTTGCAGTAATCAGCTTCTTCTTCGTAGCCTTGTTTGTCAAGGAGACCAAAGGAAAGGAATTGGAGGAAATGTAAATCCATCGGCAAATTAGCTTCCAAGTTGGAATATGTCATTTTACAAAAAACGCATTTATAATGAGCCCCCTAGCGTGCTGCAGGGGGCTTTTGAATTATTCCGCACGAACCATACATCTTGTAATAAATGAAAAACAGATTTTTGACCAAAAGTCTGTAAGTTTATCGTAATTTTCTTTACATAGGAATTTGGAGAAAACTATGAGCGGATTTTTTAACATCAGAGCATGGGTGGGCGTACTTTTGTTCGCCTGCGGAATCATGCCCGCGGTGGCTGCAAATCCGTTCCAAACCATCCCCTGGAACGGCTACTCCGGAGCCGCCAGCTTCACTTTCGATGACGGTGTTTTTCAAGTTGAACACCTCCCCCAAATGCTGGAAGAAATGCCCGAAGTAAAGGTTACCTTCTTCCTTTCCAATATGGGAGCCGATATTCTTAATTTGTACGGTGCTGAATTTGCCTACCTTGCAAGGCAGGGACATGAAATCGGCAACCACTCCAATAATCACAAGCACCTTACCAGTCTGAGCGAAAACAATCTTCGCAAGGAAGTGATTGATTTTGCCAACGAAATTCAGCAAGTCCTGAATTCTTATGGTGCAGACGTGAATATTACCTCCAACGCACTTCCCTTTAGCGCCAACAGCGAACAAGTTTCCAAAGTTGTCAACGAACGTCATTTTATCAACCGCAGCTCCTGGGGAAACGGCCGGCATAACTGGGATGAAGAACCTCGCTGGACAGACATGGATTCCAGAGCCTGGTATTCCTGGCCCAATGCCGAAGAGGATCTCCTGAAGGCCCTGGATACCGCCGCCTACATCGGAGATTTCACCAGCTCCAATCCGTGGTACAATCCCGTTAAGTCCCCCGCTTGGGTTGTGCTCCTGAACCATGGCGTGTCCTACATGGGCGAAAATCACATTACTCCCGAAGCAATGAGAAACGCATTCAAGCACGCTGTCGAAAACAATATGTGGGTAGCCCCGTTCAGCACCGTAGGAGCTTACTACAGAGCTCATTTCACACTGGATGCAGCCCAGGCAGTTGCTGAAGGCAACGATAAATACACCGTAACTTGGGAAATGCCCCACAAGGATATGCCCAAGAGCATTCCCATGAAGGTAAAACTGACTCCGCAGTTTATCGAAGAAACTTTCGGACAGGACGACAGCATCGTTCTTGAACAGGATGGAAATACGATTTATCCCGATGAAAATGGCGTTTTCACCATTGAATTTGCCTCCCAACAGGTAACCATCCGTAAGGCAAGCAAAAGCGCCAATATGAAGCCCTACAGCGTTCTTTCCATCAAGAAGCAGGTTAGCCTCGCCCCCAACGAAAACATTACTTACACCCTCATGGACATGAAGGGCAATCGACTGGGCGAAACAAACGGCTTTGAAGTTCCTGCCCACCAGCCTAAAGGCGCTTACATCATCCGTGCAGCAGCCCCCGGATTCGCACCTGTAACGAGAAAAGTATTCCGCTAAAAGCGGTTTTGAAAAGTCAGTACACTCCTGTAAACCCCAAATTGAATTCTCGACGATTTTTTCGGGAATAAATGCGGTATATTACTCCTGACAAAAACTTTGGAGTACTCATGAGCGTTATTACTGCAATTCCCTGGAATGGTTATAAAGCTGCAGCCAGCTTCACCTTTGACGACGCATCCGAAAGCCACATTACCAATCTCTTCCCCCTGGCAGAAAAATTAGGAATCAAGGTCACCTGTTTTTTGACCGGAGACAGCTGGTACTTCCGAAACAATTACGGCAAATTTTTGCAGATGGCGCAGGCCGGTCACGAAATGGGAAACCATACGGAAACCCACCCCAAGCTGACGCAATTAAGCGACGACGATCGTCGCCGGGAAATTCTGGATTACAAAAAATTCCTTAAAAAACAGATGCCTGATTTACCGTTCAATGTATTCGGGACACCTTATTGCGACAACAATGAGGAAGTCCAGGCAATCATCGGCCAGGAACATTACATCAGCCGCGATTGTCGCGGTTATGGCCGCATTACCTGGGATAAGGAAATTAATTGGCTGTCCATGGATTCCAAGGCATGGCAACGGTCCTTGAACACTGTGGATGAATTCAGGCAAATTGCCCGCGACACCGAAGCCGCAGGGGAATGGATCATCTACATGAATCACGGCGTTGATGAAGACCAGAACAACGACTATTCCATCAATCCTAGTGATCTTCAAGAAATTATGCAGCAGGCCATTGATTTGGATATGTGGATAGCCCCATTCGGAGTCGTAGGCGCCTATCATAGGGCAGCATTCGCTCTAAAAAAAGCAACTGCCAAAGAAAGCGATGACGGATTATCCATCCAATGGAAAAGCCCTCATTCCAGGATGCCCTCAAGCATATCCATGAAAGTCAGGTTAAATGTAGACGGTAACAGTAAGGTGTTCCAAAAAGGCAATGAAATCCAGCAGAACAGTGATGGTAGTTATACCATTGAGTTTATGGACCAAGCATTAGAAATCATCCTTTAAACCCGCTTGAAACAAAAAAGAAATCCCTCGGATTGATCCGAGGGATTTCTTTTGCATTTCACTAATCCCCGACTATGTCGGGGAAAGCTAGTCAGATTTACTTCACGTTCACCTTGCTGATCTTGTTGCCAATGCGAACCATGTAGACTCCCTTGCTGGGAACTGCGATGGATGCGTTACCGAAGGCGAGCTTGCCGCTAGCAACAACCTTACCCTGCATGCTGAACACTGCGAATGCGGTGTTGTTAGCAGCGGTAATCTGGATCTGCTGACCTGCAACTGCAATCTTGGACTTGGCAGCAACAGCACCTGCGACGATGCCGATGATGTCACCCGGATTGGAAGGATCAACAGTACCCGGGTTAGACGGATCAACGGTACCCGGGTTAGACGGGTCAACAGTGCCCGGATTGGAAGGATCGGTTGCACCCGGGTTTGCAGAAATAACAATGCCAGTAATCTTAGACGGATCGATTACGGAGCCGCTAGCATCCAGGAATTCAACAGACTTCACGGAGATAGCGCCGTAACCACCCTTTGCATCCTTCACTTCGAACTTCAGACCCTTAGCAGTCTGGAGAACTTCCTGACCACCAGGTGCCTTACCAACGTTCACCCAGTCAAGAATGTCAAGATCCTTGGTACCAAAGCCATCCGGAGTCATATCGATAAGGGTAACTGCATAATCAGAGCTTTCCTTCAGGAACATACCCGGTTCGCCACCAGCTTCGACAGTTGCGGTATTCAGGAGAGCAATACGGATAGGACCTTCCACCTTAGCGGTAATGCGGAGAGACTTAACACCAAGCTTGGTCAGGTCAACAGCGGATTCAGCCTTGTTGAAGGACATGGCGATACCTGCGGACGGATACTTCAGTTCACACTTCGCCGGGGTATCCTTACAAACCTTAGCCTTATCTTCAGTCCACTTGGGTTCCGGACCAATTTCCATCACAGCGTCAGCATAGTAAGCGCCGTCGCGGAGGAAGATCGGAGAAGAACCAGAGTCCGGAGACATCTTGGTACCGGTTTCAGCATACTTGTCGTGATATGCGCCCCAGTTCCAGAAACCAGAAATGGCAACAGTAGTATCACCACGCTTCTGCTGGACACCATCAACGCCAGAATCAGAAGAACGCATGAGGCTCGGATCCGGAGTGAACTTGGTGAAACCAGTCATATCATAGAGGTTAGGCATGTTACCAGTCATGAGCAACAGGTAAAGGAGGTTCAAGGTAGACGGATAGTACTTTTCGCCACCATCAGTTTCACCACAACCATTTGCAGTCTTGCAGCTGGTCAGGTTAGCAAGAACCTTATAAACAGTTTCCATGTAGTTCTTTGCAGACTGGTCATCAGCAAGAGAAGAAACTGCCAAGCCGAGGCCGCCAGAGAAGGTGGAGGAAACGAAGCGACGCTTGTCGGACAATTCTGCTTCACCGTTTACATAGTAACCGGAGTTGATGCCGCTAGCAGTCTTGGTTTCAGGAATGAGCCAGTTAGCAATCTTCTTGTTGAAAGACAGAGCATCCTGGTCACCATACCAGTAGTAAGCCCAAGCGGTGCGCCACGGAGTACGTGCAGCGTCATCAAAGAAGCCTGCGTCTTCGGTCTGAGCAACAGATGCGGAAGTCTTGGTGGGCTGATGAGAACCCCAGGAGCACCAGTCAGAAACGAGACCAGTCTTGGAGTTCTGGCAAGCCAGCAAGTCCTTAGCGACATCAGAACGATGAGTGGACCAGGAAGACTTTCCGGAAACCTTTTCAAACAGCTTAAAGTTGGCAAGGCCTGCATAGCTGGGGTTGAAAGCGTCATTCCACTGGGAACCCGGCTTCAGCTGAGTGTTGTTAAAGTCATTCTGTTCAATCCAGTTGATCATGCTCTTTGCGTCGGAAAGATACTGGGAGTTGCTCCACTGGGCAGAAGCCTGGACCAGAGCAAGGGCTGCGTCAATATCGGAGTCGGTTGCAGAACCGGTACCACCGCTGCAACCAATACGCCAGTGCATACCACCAAGGCCATCAGCAGAAGCGTTGTTGGACTTCCAAGTGCTATACAGCTTCTTGAACATGGTTTCGTCGTCCATGTACACGGTAATCAACATACCGTAAGCGATAGCTTCGGAAACGGTAGAGCAGGTGCCTTCCGGAGAAAGAATCCAGCCCTGATTGGCATCGTACCAGGCGCCCTTCCAGGTACTGTAATGAGCCTTGATCATGTCGGTATCTGCAAACGGAACAGTGTAGCCGTGGGGGCTAGCCATATTCTGCGGGAACGGGTACTTACCTGCTGTTGCAGCAACAGAGGTCAACAAAGTTGCACCCAACATTACTTTTAAGATATTATTCATTTATAACCTTCCACGTTATATGATTTATAACGCCCCTAAATATAATTTGAATTGAAAAAATCACATACCCTTTGGTATGTAATAAATCCGTTGCATAAAAAAACAGACACACAAAAAAAGGCGTTAAATCGCCTTTTTCCTTTAAAATGATCCATTTACTCAAGTCTGTTTTTTAAAGTTTACAAGTTATTTTTTGTTCCCGATTCGTTCACAAGAACAGTTTCCTTTTGCAATTTAGCCTTCTTTCTTTTCGTCTTGAAGTTCAGATAAAGAGGGCTGACCGTATACAGGAAGGCAACGAGAACTGCTGTCGCCTGAGGCGTATTCATGTTGGTAATTCCCCAACCAATGGTAATCAACGGCAAATGGAGCAAATAAGGATAGAAAGAAGCCCTTCCCACCGTACGTACAATGGGAATACAGAAAAGTCGAGCCAGGAACCCCTTGGCGGGAATAAGACTCATAATAAAAAGACCTGTAATAAGAATGGGCGCGGAATGGCGGACAATGAAATAGGCAGCCTGATGATGCACCCAGTTCTGCCCCGCATAGCAAGTAATATACAGAACGATCAAAAGAAACGCCTGGCAGAACCCGGCTACGAAGTTCTTTTCCAGAAAAGCAAATTGACGTTCCTGGTAGAGGCGGAAAATAATCATGCCGAAAAAGTATTCACACACATGCATTGCGGGAAACATGTGGAAAAAACGGAAACGGATACCGTAATCAGGGGAATACCAAGTGGTACAGCCAAAAATCAACCCCTGAATAATCCCCGGAATAAAGGAAATAAAAAATAGGACCCACAGCCACTTTACATTCTTAATCTTGAAAAAGAACTTGGCCGCGGCAGGAGTAAAGGCATAACAAATGAAGAATCCGGTTAAAGCCCAGGAGGGTTCATTCAGCTTCATCCCTAGTTCAGGCACAAGAGACCAGAGTAAAGTCAGATGCAAAGCCAGACTACGAACCGGATGGGACAAGTTTTCCACCCCATGAAACTTGACCGCAAGGGCGATAAACATCAATACGGTACAAATAAAATGCAGACGGTATAGTTTCGCAATTCGACTGAACATAAAGGGCACTACCGCAATACGACGGTCGGGATCGCTAAACTTACTGGCAAACAAGAAGCCGGCCAACACAAAGAACATTCCTGCTGAAAAGGCGGGTCCACTGACAATGGGTTTTAACCAGGTATATTTTGCAGCATAGTCAAAGGCGCTAGAGGACGCCAGATGCAAGAACACAATGTTCAGGGAAGCCAGCAGACGCAGGCCATCAATCGCGGGAAAATAGGCGGACTTTGACATAGGCTCGCAAATCTAGAAATTAATCCGTTTCCGGTCGTTCCACACTTTCGCGGGCAAGTGCCGCAGTAGTACGCGTTACCGCACGACGCTGTTCCCGCATGCTAGCCAGTGCCTTGGATCGCTTGCGGGCAGATTCCTGCAGGTCTACGGATTCGTCATACTCATCCACAATTTCTCGACCGAGAATTTCTTCAAGGACATCTTCCAGGCTTACCACGCCAGCAATAGCGCCCCATTCATCCACGACGCCTACAATATGACCACGTTGCTTCAGGAAGCGAAGAAGGAGTTTGTCCAAGGTGAGTGAATCCGGAATAAGCTGGATAGGACGCATCAACTGGCGAAGTTTGACATCGCGTTTCCCTTCGGCCAATTTGTTGTACGCATCGCGACGGAGGATTACACCAATCCAGTTATCCTTATTCTTTTCATAAAGCGGGACACGGGAAAAAGGCCAGTTGCCACGTTCATCCAGAGTTTCCCCCAACGTTTTGTCTGCATCCAGGGAGAAAACCACCTGACGGGGCGTCATCACCTTACGGACAGGAATGGACTTCAGAGCCAGAATATTCTTAATGACAACAGATTGTTGCCTATCAATCACATCTTCGCGAAGTCCGAGACTGACAAGGCTATTGATATCATCAATGCTCACTTCCTTCTTTTCCTCGGTTTCACGAGTCCAATGCTTGGTGAGGGTAAGGCAAAGCCAGATAAGTCCCGTGAAGGACAGAATCTTCGTGATATAATAGAAGGGAACGGCCACCAGCGGGGCAACCACCTTAGCCTGTTTCACACCCAAAGTCTTCGGGGTAATCTCGCCAAAAAGCAAAATCAGAATGGTAAGGATAATCGGCAACGCCACTTGACCTGCAGGAGGCAAATTTTTGACAGCAAGAGCAGTCGCAAGAGAAGCCCCCACCGTATTGGCGATAGTGTTTACTACCAGGACAGACGCAATGTAACGGTCAATATTATCCTTCACATGAGTCATGTATTTGGAGGTAAATTTTTTCTGCTTTTCAAGAAGTTCTATCGCTGCAGGAGGTACACTATAGAAAGACGCTTCCGTCACGGAACAGAAGGCTGAAATAGAAAGACATCCCAAAACGGTAAGTACAATATAGAGCATTATTCAACACCCCAGAACATAGGTTCAATAGCCCAGAATTTGACCTGTTCCAAATGCGTCAGGAAATCCACGATATAATTAAGGGAAGTATTAGCCTTCATCGAAGGAATAACGAAATCATCATCCGAATTCAATAGATGAATTTTCACTTCAGAAGAAGCCTTTATCCCAGCCAATTCCTTTGCAGCAAGGATTGCTTCATCAATACCTCCTAAACGATGGACAAGACCTGCATCACGAGCCTTCAAGCCAGACATCACCCGGCCACCCCCATACAGAGAATCCACCGTTCCCTGAGGAATCTTCGTGGCCTTGGAAACAACACCTGTAAAGCGATCATAGAAATCATCCATGTATTCCTGGAGCGCATTCCTTTCCACATCAGTCCAAGGACTACTAAAG
Organism: Fibrobacter sp. UWR4; assembly: GCF_003149045.1. Lineage (NCBI taxonomy): Bacteria > Pseudomonadati > Fibrobacterota > Fibrobacteria > Fibrobacterales > Fibrobacteraceae > Fibrobacter > Fibrobacter sp. UWR4. The sequence continues at coordinate 9,343 of NZ_QGDU01000046.1, forward strand.
GACTGAGCATCTGCATAGGGATGACTCTTTACGGATTCACTGCGAATACCCAACTTGTTCAGCAAGCCAGATGCATCCACTTTGCCTCCATAAATACCGATACTTCCCACAATGGAAAATGGTTCCGAGACGATCAAATCGGCACCACAGGCAATGTAGTATCCGCCAGAAGCACCAACATTTCCAATGCTCGCCACCACAGGAATTCCCAGTTTTTCACTGACATGGCGTATGGCGCCCCAAATTTTATCGGATGCAATAGCGCTACCACCGGGAGAAGATACTCGAACAATCAATGCCCTCGCATCCGTTCCTGGAAGTTCTCGCAAGGCATCCATCACCTTCTTTTCCATGCGGTTATCAATGGTACCATCGATATTAAGCACCGCAATTTCCTTACGGGCACCCCAATGTTCATCAAATACTTTCTTGTTCATGGGACGCCAGGTAGACGCATAGGCAAAAGGAGCATCCAGGCCAAACAGAGTCTTAAGAGTATATGTCGGAACCTGGTCAATATAGAGGGTCGTATCAATCAAATGCGCCTTCTGGGCAGCCTTTGCGGTAATGACAGGATTTGAAGCCAAGGAGTCCAGGAAAGCAACCTTCTTTTCTTCGTCACCCGGTAAACGCAGGCCAATGATTTTTTCAATCATCCACCATAAATCCTTGTAAAGGCAATCCGCATCACTGCGGGCTTCTACAGACATGGAATCCGCAACATAAGGTTCTACTGCAGACTTGTATTTCCCATGACGAAGGAATTCCACCTTAACACCTAGCTTATCAAATAGGCCCTTGTAATAAAGGCGATCTCCCCCAAGACCTCGCCAGGTAAAGTGTGCAGAAGGTTCAGCCACAATGCGATCCGCATGGGCGGATGCCATCAGAACCGCTGGACGAATATCATCCACGTAGGAAATGACAAAACCACCCTTCGCCTTCAGTTTCCGGACGGCAGCGTCAATTTCGCTGGAAATACCCAGATTGCCACGATAGTTCGAGAAGTCCAGAATGACAAGTCCGCAGGAAGGATCCTGATAAATATGTTCAAACAGGTTACGAACCTTCCAGATATTGATGGAACGTTCCCCGAGGAAGGGCATACTTTCGGAGGTTTCCGTCACATCCATATCCAGGGGGATACGGATAATTTTTCCACGCATGGATGTCTTGGGACTGCGGGCAGAGTGATAGCTGAAAACACCCCCCTTAGGCAGGAGATCATCATACACATGCAATGCCAAATCACTATATCCACCAAGAGTTGTAGAGACAGAAAGACGCCATTCCTTTTCATCCCCATAAATCGGGACCATAAAACCAAAACGGAAACCGTAAGCCCCCATTTCCAATAACAGTCGATGGTTTTCAAGATTTTCAACATCATAACTGACACTGAAGGCGTTGTTCACTCGCAACGTAGCCCCAAGATTCAGAATTCGATCAGGCGACTGAGGACCTACATACAACAAATTTTCCGTGGAGTATCCCAAAGACAGGAAATTTAGGGGACGATAAATGATTCCCTGAGACAAACTCCATTCAGTCCCTTTAAATTCAGAACTACGCAAGCCAGAAAAACGAGTTCCCCAAAACAAGGTATTGGAGAAAAAAGTACTTGCATGGCCCACACTCCAGCGGGCTTCATTATGATGATCCCTATCAAAGGTGTACCGGAAACCAGCGCTCCAATTGTCTAAGTTGCCTCCAACACGAAAATCCGTAGTCTCGTTATCATAGTCATAAGAGACCAAAGCACCTCTGGAGCCCAGTGCAGTAAGACCAGCGGGATTTCCCCAAACACCATGTTCGTTATCCAGGGAAACAAAACCGGATTCGCCAGGAATATAGGCCGACGCAACACCTGCCAGGCCCATCAAGATCAAAGCTACCCTATAAAAGCATCTGCAATTGGAAATCATAAAAAGCAACCCTACTATTCTCTAAAATAAATACTTTGTATATAGTCCCAATGAGTGTCCGGTTTCCATACCGAATAAATAACCACGATTCATTTCATAGAATAAGGACACCCCAAGAGACCCCTTCTTCACAGAGAAATAACGACCCGCATCCACACGCATTCTAAAGCCCCGATACAAGTCTTTCATCTCTTGATATGGTTTGCTCATGGACAGGTTTTGGGATTCCTGAATTCGCCAGCGATACAGGAACACGTAATCGAACAACCATCCGGAAGGATCGTCATAGTCCCAAGCCACGCGCCATTCCATGGAAGCCTTCACCCCCAGTTCATCCCCAGGCTGGAAGTCATCATCTTCAAGAAAGGTATAATAACTAGCGGCAACACCCAGCAGCAGACCTTTAGAAAAAGGATACAAATAGAACGGTTCAACACCAAGCCTATGGAACCTGTTCACCTGGGAACCTTCCCCAGGAGGCAAGCGCCAACTTACATCAACCCCGAGGAACGGATATGGCATAAATTTCATGCCCAGATAGGATTCGTTGAAACCATTGACCTGCAAATCCAGCATTTCGTGAATTTGATCGTGCAGCATGGTGTTGAATTCGATGCTTGTCAAACGATAAGAAAAATCCCCATAAATACTAAAACAATTGCAGGGAGCATATTCGCCAGCCAAGGCCACATCAGCACTGTATACATCGTCCAGAAGTTCGCCAAGGAAGCTGAATTTAACAGAAGTGGAAGGCCACTGTACAGGCAAAACGCTTTCCTTTGCAAAGGAAAGGTTACAAAGCAACAGAAATACGGTAGCGGCTAAAAAAAACACAATAATGTAAGCAAAAACGTTTTGTCACGAAAAAAATAAAAATAACAAAAACTTTCCAAGTTTAAACATCTTTTCACAGCTTCTTTTTCATGAATAAACGGCATTTAACATTTTGTAAAAAAACAAAGTCTTTTTTGATTTTCTATTTTTAGCCCACATTAACTCAAGATTTTATTTCATTAAACTCAAGAGATTGACATGGCATCGACAAGTAAAAAAGAAGAAACCGATATTCTGGATCTTTTTAAGGAATTGCTGAACAACTGGAAGATAATGATTCCATGCATTTTCCTTGCAGGCGTTGTCGGCGTAATCGTTGCAATGTGGATTCGCCCCATATACCAGGTAGACGCCCTTCTTCAAATCGAGAACAAAAACAGCAAAGGTCCCGCCGCCTCCATGATGGGCGGACTCGCCAGTTTATTCGCTTCTGCAAGCCCCGCAGAAACCGAAATTGAATTGATTAACAGCCGCCAGGTTATTGGCGATGCCGTAGAAAAGATGCATCTGCAGTATGTCGCCACCCCGACCAATAAACTGGACCGTCTCCTTCACAAGGAAGGACGTATGGAACTGAACCAGTTCATTGTTCCGGGAAATGTCATGCCCAAGGAAGAAAAGCACGATCCTTGGATTGCTAAGGTAATTGATAGCACCACCTTTGAAGTTTATGACCACAACCACCAAAAAGTTGTAACCTCTGGTAAGGTAAGTCAGACTTACCACATTCCCTACGGCCAGGACACAGTCGTTCTCAGCGTCTATAGGATGATTGCCAGAGCTGGTCAGGAATTTGAATTAAGCCAAGTGGAACGACTCGAATCCATTGAAGCATTCAAACATGCTTTTGGAGTCAAGGAACGTGGCAAGAAAACCGGCATCCTGGAATTTTCCTACCAGGACATTTATCCGGATCGTGCCACCGAAGTTCTAAATGAAATCGCAACCAACTATCTCCGCCAGAACGTAGAACAGAGAAACGCCGAAGCTCAGAAGACTTTGGAATTCCTGGAAAAACAACTCCCCGAAGTTAAAGCCCAGATGGATAGTTCCCTGCTAAAGTTCAACACCTACCGCAATCGTGTCGGTTCTGTAGACATTAACGCAGAAACCCGAATCGTTTTGGAAAAGCGCGCCAAGTTGCAGCAGGATTTGCTTTCTCTACAGCAAAAGAAGCAGGACGCCATCCGCCTATTCCAGCCGGAACATCCCACTGTAAAGACTTTGGAAGAACAAGAAAACGCCTTGAAGCGTGAACTTTCCACAAATTCTAGCGAAGCCCGTCGTCTTCCCGCAACCCAGCAGGAAGTGTTGAAACTGACTAACGAAGTGGACATGAGCAAGATCATGTACACCTCCATGCTGAACAACATCCAGCAGTTGAAGCTCGTTTCTGCAGGTGAAGTTGGCTCTGTCAGAATCATTGACTTTGCAGAACCCGTAAACAAGCCCACCAAGCCCAAGAAAAAGATTATTCTCCTGGTGGCACTCTTCATCGGCTTCTTAGTTGGCGCAACCATCGTATCCATCAAGAGCAAGCTAAGTAGCGGCGTCAAGGATGCAAACTTCATTGAACGTGAAACAGGCTACAGTGTTTACGCCAAGGTTCCCAAAGGCAATCCCAACGGCACTAAGGGGACCCGTCCTCTTGCCGTGGTAGAACCAGACGATGTGGCCGTGGAATCCCTTCGTGCCCTGCGCAGTTCACTGGAATTCAGCATGGATGACACCATGCGTCAGATTATCGGCGTTAGTGGTTTGATTCCGGGCGTTGGCAAAAGCTTTATCTCCGTGAATCTGGCAGCTCTTTACGCAGGTTTGGGCAAGAGGGTCCTCCTCATTGACGCAGACCTCCGCAAGGGCCGTCTGCATAAGGAATTCGGTCTTTCTCGTGACAAGGGACTTTCTCAAATTCTTTTGGGAGAAATTAACGCACAAGACGTTACCTACGAAACTGAAGTGGAAAACCTCTATGTTATGCCCTGTGGAAAGTCGCCCACGAATCCGTCTGAAATTCTCGGTTCCAAACATTACGCTGAACTGATTGAATCTCTGGAAAAGCAATTTGACTTGATTATCGTAGATACACCTCCCATTATGCTAGTCACTGACGCAGCCTTGGCATGCCGCTTTGCAAGTCAGGTAGTCATGGTCATCGAATACAACAAGCATAGCATCAACGCTATCAAGGATGGCATGGCACACCTGCTCAAGGGCAACAACAGTGCGCACGCAAGCTTCGTCATCAACAAGTACGAACACAGCCACGCTGACGGATACGGATACAAATACGGCAAGTATTAATCGCAGTAGCTTATGCGATTTTGTCCGATTTTACCCATTCTCTTCTCCTTAGTCCTAAACGCATGCGTTTGGGATAATGGGGAAAGTCCGGACAACTACCTTCCTTTAGACGATTCCGCCTTTCCGTTCTCCGGTATTCCCCGTTTAGTAATCGAAACAGAGTCTGGCAGACAAATCAGGGATCGAGAAACTCTTATCCCAGCAAAGCTCCAGATTTACGGGGATCGGGGACCTCAAGGCGAAATCCTTGAATTAAACATTCGAGGCAGAGGAAACTCCAGCTTTACAGGAATGCCCAAATGGGGCATGAAGTTGAAGTTCAACAAGAAACAATCTCTACTTGGAATGCCCAAAGACAAGGAATGGGCACTTATCGCAAATTCAGCGGACAAAACCCTTCTCAAAAACTTCATCACATACAAATTAGCATCGTGGTTAGGGGACGAATATTCCCCAAGAGCGGAATTCGTAGAACTCTATCTAAATAGGCAATATTTAGGAGTATACCTTCTTTCCGAAACTGTAAAAGTTAGCTCGGATAGGGTTTCTCTTACTGAAGGCGATTTCAGTTATCTTTTGGAGTTAGGTTCAACTCCTAAGGAAAATGACATCAACATTTTTTCTAGCTACAATACAAAATTCACTATCAAATATCCCAAAGAACCTAGCGATAGTTCAAAACAGTTCGTTACAAGGCACATTAACAATTGGGAATACTATCTCCGCGATTCCAAATACAGAACGGAAAAGCCCATTGACGACTGGATAGACATGGAAGATTTTATGCGCTACTACTGGATCCAGGAGTTTTCCAAAAATCTAGATGGAGCATTTCGCAGAAGTATTTACATCACCTGGGAAAAAGGCGATAAAATCAAGTATGGACCTGTATGGGATTTTGATGTAGCCTATGGAAATTGGACCGCAGATTCCCTACGCACAGCCACTGATTGGTACGTCCGTCCATCAGGCTGGAACGGACTGATCTTTAACAACTCGTTAGTATGGAACAGAGCGAAAGATTACTGGAAAAAGAATCTACCCGTATTTCAATCAATTAATGACTCTCTTGATTACTATGCTCAAATATTGAAAGAGCCTTCCAGCAACGAGTTCAAACGATGGCCGGTTTTGGAAAACACAGAAAACTGGACATATAAAGAAGCCTACAGTTCTCATCAAGAAGCTGTAGACTCATTAAAAAGCTGGATTAGCCAAAGAATTGACTGGATTAACAACCAAATTCAATAAACAACTCACTGTTCAAAGAACTGTCTGTATTTTCTTGCGCAAGCTTCCATAGTAAAGGGACTCTTTTCCTTCATCTCATTAGCAAGATTCTTGATAAAATCAAAATTTGCAATCGCATTTTCTAGAGCTTCAACGTAAGTTTCCAAAGTAAAATCCTTACTTAGGTAACCATTCTTTCCATTCACAATCATATCAACAGCACCGCAAACAGGCGTAGACACAGCGGGAATTCCCGCAAGAGAAGCTTCCAGCAACGTAATTGGCATTCCTTCATATGCAGAAGACAGAGTAAACAAATCCGAATTCAGCATATAGTCGCAGACATTCTTTTTTGTACCTAAATAGAAGGTATTCTTGGCAGCCTTTCCTAAAAGGCGCTGACCTCTTTCGCTATCAAAACCAGCGCCAATAATGAGAAGCTTCACATCTTGGCCCTTTTGTTCCAAAACATTAAAGGCATCAACTAGTAAATCCTGGTTCTTTTGAGATCCGCATCGAGCCACATGTAAGAACACTTTTGTAGAAGCAGTCTCCCTATAAGATTCTATTTCAGCCTTCACATTGTTGAACTGATCCGTAGGAGCAACCTTAGCACGCCCATTTACAATGCAACAGGCATCCGTATGGCGATGCATTCTCTTCAAGTCTTTGTAATTTGTGTCAGAAAGGGCAACATAATGTACCCACTTCAATCGACCTATGGTTTCAAAATAGATTCGATAGAACAATTCGTTATAACCAGACATATCATTATGAATAGTCTGCACAAATTTCGTCTTTCTGTGCAACAACAATATGGCTAGAATACAATACTTGGGAACATTTCGCAGATTCAGATGGACAATATCAGCCTTTTCTGCACGAATTGCTTTATAAACCTGGATAATTTTTTTCAGATTAAAGCCGTCATCAAGTCCAAGATTCTTATACGTCACCCGTGTCGAAAGATCAAACTTGTAAAAGGTTCTATTTTCAGGATCAACCTTATCATCTTTGAGAGTCAAGACGACGACTTCATCGGCCTTAGACAATTCATTGCTAAGGTCCACCACAAAACGCTCTGCGCCGCCCGGAGTTAACGAAAAAATAACTTCAAGAATTTTCATATTAGGGCACCCAATTTCTACAAATCTCTTACCATCTCAATGATAGCATTTTTCCCCTGTATATTGAACGCCTTTTAGGGACTATCATTTCATTTTTGTATATTTTTGTATTCAAAATACGATATGCAAAACTAAAAGAAGAATACAATGACTAAAGTAATTACTTACGGAACCTACGACTTACTTCATCAAGGGCATATCAACCTCCTAAAACGAGCTAAAGCTCTGGGAGACTATTTAATCGTAGGCGTCACCAACGACAACTTTGACCGCGACCGCGGCAAGTTGAACGTACGTAATAACGTTCTGGAACGAGTAGAAGCCGTAAAAGCAACCGGTCTGGCAGATCAGATTATCATAGAAGACTACGTCGGTCAGAAAATCGATGACGTCCAGAAATATGACGTGGATATTTTTGCAATCGGTTCCGACTGGGAAGGGAAATTTGACTACCTGAACGAATTCTGCCAGGTGGTTTACTTGCCTCGTACCGAGGGTATATCCTCCACTATGCTCCGTTCGGAAACCCAGGATACCGTAAAGGTCGGCATTCTCGGATGCGGAAGGGTCGCCAATCGATTCCCCAGCGAAGCGAATGTGGTCAATGGAGTCTCCATCACCGCAGCTTACGACATCAAACCCGAAGTCAGCCAGGCCTACGCCAAGTCCTTTGACGGGGTAACGGCATATGCCGACCTAGATGAGTTTTACAAGAACGTAGACGCAGTCTACGTCGCAACGCCCCATCTAGCACATTACGAAAACATCAAGAATTCTCTTTTAGCAGGAAAGCACGTTCTCTGCGAAACCCCCATGGTACTGAAATTCCAGGAAGCCAAGGAACTTTACAAGTTGGCAGAAACACAGGGCGTCATCCTGATGGAAGCAAATAAGACCGCCCATTGTCCCGCCTTCAATCATCTGATGGTCATGATCAAGTCCGGGCTGATTGGTGAAGTGGTGGATATTGAAGCCTCTCTCTCCCAGTTGCTAGACAAGAGCGGACGTGAATTCGATCCGGCCCAGGCAGGAGGGGCGATGTTCGAGCAGGGATCCTATCCCCTTCTCCCCATCATGAAACTGATGGGAATCAATTACGAGAGCATAGAGCTTTTCTCCCGCATGGAAAATGGCGTAGACGTCCATACCAAGGGTGTCATCCGCTACCCCAAGGCCGTATGTTCATTCAAGGTCGGTCTTGGCGTCAAGACCGAAGGCAACCTGGTCATTTCAGGAACCAAGGGTTATGCCTATGTTCCAGCCCCCTGGTGGAAAACAGACTACTTTGAGCTCCGTTACGAAGATGCCAACAACAACAAGAAGTTTTTCTACAAATGGGATGGCTTCGGACTCCGCTATGAAATCCAGGAGTTCATCAGTTGCATCTACAACCATAGGTTCAGTACGGCAAGACTGCGCCGCAGAGAAAGTATCTGCATGGCAGAAATCATGGAGCAGTTCAGCCAACGTAAAAACTTTTTCGAGATTTAAAGGAAGGTATTTCTATGATCAACTTTACCGTAGGTCCGGTACAGTCCAGCGACGCAGTTCGCGCTGTAGGTGCAGAACAGGTCCCCTATTTCCGTACCGCCGAATTTTCCCAGCTTATGCTGGAGAACGAAGCCTTGGTAAAAAAGTTTGCAAAGGCATCTGACGATTCCAAGGTTGTCTTTATCACCGGTTCCGGTTCTGCAGGCATGGAAACGGCCATCATGAACACCTTGAACAAAAACGACAAGGCCATTGTGGTTAACGGCGGAAGCTTCGGCCACCGTTTTGTGGAACTCTGCGAACTTCACGAAATTCCCTTCTCCGAAATCAAGTTGAATGCAGGAAAGGCCCTGAAGGCAGAACACCTGGCAGAATACGATGGCAAGGGCTACACCACCTTCATCGTAAACAAGCACGAAACCTCTACGGGCGTCCACTACGACATGGACCTCATCAGCGATTTCTGCAAACGCAACAACATGTTCCTGATTGTTGACTGCATCAGTACATTCCTTGCAGACCCCTTCGACATGGCAGGTCTCGGCGCAGACATCATGATTACCGGATCTCAGAAAGCACTGGCATGCCCGCCGGGCATTTCCGTCATGGCACTTTCTCCCAGAGCACTGAAGCGCATCGAAGAAACCAAGTGCAAGTGTCAATACCTGGACCTGAAACTCGCTCTGAAGAATGCCGAACGAGGCCAGACCCCGTGGACTCCCGCAGTAGGCATCCTCCGTCAGATTCACACTCGTTTAAAGGAAATTGACGCCAACGGTGGTGTAGAAGCAGAGATTGCACGTACTGCAGCACTAGCAAAATACTTCCGTGATCAAATCAAGGGTTTACCCTTTGAAATTGTTTCCGAATCTCTGTCCAACGCAGTGACTCCGTTGCATCCCACTACAGCATCGGCCAACGACATTTTCCTAAAGATTAAGGATGAATACGGCATGTGGGTATGCCCTAACGGAGGCGAAATGAAGGACACCATTTTCCGTGTAGGACACATCGGCGCATTAACCACCGCAGACTACGACAAATTGATCGAAGCCTTCAAGGACTTGCAGAAGAAAGGCGTCATTTAAAGAAGACCGACGTGAGCATTTCCCACACCTCGCCAGATCCAAACGAACACCTGAAAAACCATCGGTACTCCCATCAACTTTAGAGAATTCTAAACAGATTCTAACCTAGCTTTGATTTAATGTCCGTTGTGGATACACCTTTCGTATAAGGAAGGTATTCTATGGACACGCCCAACGGTTTGAACTGTTCTTCCGTTCTAAGATAACGTTCGGAACCTTTCCAGTCGTCACCAGAGAACAGCACGTCAAAATGAAACTTTTCATAGGCAAGCATTTTATCGTCTGTGATTTTAAAATCAACAATGGCAGCCCAATCAACACACTTCAACGCATTGACTATCCTGCACCGTTCACCCTCAGGAATAACCGGATCCTTATGCTTGACATCTCGAACATAGGCGTCATCACAAATACCAACAATCAAAACATCACACATTTCCTTGCAACGTTCCAAAAGGTTTAGATGCCCCACATGAAACAAGTCAAAAACACCAACAGTATAACCAACTTTATATTTCTTCATACCTATCAAAATAGCAATAATTAGAGGCATCATCAACATGTGTGGTAGCATTTAGGCAGCCTTGCTAGATGATTCTCTCGATTCCGATTCCCATTCGTAGGCTATCTTTACATCGACATAGGAACAACTCAGCATTATCAGCGACAGCATGTTGTTCATGTTCCTGAAGCCATAGGCAGTCCGTATCAGTAGCTTTATCTTGTTGTTCGTCGCCTCGATCCTTGCGTTTGACACGCC
>NZ_QGDU01000047.1 GCF_003149045.1 Fibrobacter sp. UWR4
TGTAGATGTAAAGATAGCCTACGAATGGGAATCGGAATCGAGAGAATCATCTAGCAAGGCTGCCTAAATGCTTCCACACATGTTGATGATGCCTCCAAAATTTCAGGCTCGCGGCTTTCGTTGCGATTTGCTTCGCAATTTTCGTTAAGGTTTCCTTCATTGCATTCGTAACGGTAAGGCAACAAGAATACATTGAAAATTTTGTTACCAATGCTTGCGCAGTCTTGGTAAGTCGCGCCACCCCGAAGATTCTCGTTACACAGTTTCTGTTCCACAAACTGGCCGTACACAATCTGCTTGCTGATAGAACTTGATGAGGGGAGATTATCCCCAGTGTAGAATTTTGCGTCAACAATAAATATGTTGTCACCCTGCCACATGATTGTATCTGGGCGCATAGCAAATTTCTGGTCATCGGCGTCGCGGGAACGGATTTCGTCTTGAATCAAGTCATTTCTTTCTGAGCAAATTATTACTTAAAACAACTGCTATTGAAAAAATTTTCTGTTCGCCACTATCAAAAACAACATTCAAATTTGTTGTATTCAATCCAACAATCTTGCCAAATCCAAATTTTGTATGAACAATAGGCGTACCAACGGGCGGAATTTCGTTAAAAGGGGTTCCGATATTTGCATAACTAATGCCAGATGGAGCCGCATTGCAAAGGCTACGCGTCATTTGTTTTGTGGCAATCCGTTGTTTCCCCGGTTGAGAATTTGAAGGCGCTAAATTATGACGAGTAAATTTTAAATTATAACCAGCATCAAAATCATAATGATAAGATTCGGGAACTGTTAATTTAACAATTGCATAATTTCCATATAGAACTTTGTTAGCAACATCGAATGTAAAATGATGATGCTGATATAGATGTTGAACATAATCATTGCAATTTATTCGATTGGCATTTTTCTTAGCAATTCTAAAAGCATCCGGCAATAGACTATCTTGCATCAAGCACTTTATACGAAACGCATCTCCCCAAGATTCTGTTTCTGAATTTGTTTCGAAGGTTATATGATAACCTTCTGAACGGCATAAACTGCCCAACGCTTGATAGTATTCATGATCGTCAAAAAAATTTAATTGACCGACTTTACCCCATTTTAACTGTGCCATACCATGTTCCCTTTAACCGTAAGAAGCCAATTCTTTCAGTGAACTGTAATTAGTGATACAGTCCATAAACTCATTTGCACCATACGCTTTGATTAGAAGATGTTCATCATTCAAAATGAACTTTGAATATCTTTTTACGTCATCATGAATGCCTGGCGCAACAAAGACAGCAAAGGCGTCTTGATATTTTTCTTTAATCGTTGATAAATGACGACTAATAGGAAGCATTTCTTGATGGACTTGTTGACGCCCCATCATGAGACTAACCTCCACCAAACTCGCAATCACATCTCCGTTTTTGCACACTATGTCTGCTACGCCGCCGATAGCTGTACTTGTCGGTAAACCCTCGTCATCTATAGGATAACTTGGGCATACATTAATTCCCTTAAAATTTTGAACTAAAGCAATGCTTGTGAGAAACTCGAACCTTGCAGGACCAGGAATCAGTTTAAAAACAGGATCTACACTTTCCTTCTTGCTACAAACCTTTTGAATTTCTATGAAAATCGCCTGGTTGTCATATCTTGATGCGTATTCTAGTAACGTTCTCTGTCGAACGCTTGATTCCTGTTTTTCATCTAATTTTTTTGCAATTTTTAGAATATTCTCATCAATTTCACCCATATAGCTGAAGTAAGCTTGCTTATCTTCAAATGGTTTATAATCAGCATAATTGTTGAGGATATAGGTTATTTTCTCTTGTTCAATAGTATTGTAATCAACAAAGCGGCCATTGCCACGAAGAGAAATGACCCCAGAACTTCTCATCTTACGAATATACTCATCTACAGCTTCTCCTGTAATCTGAGACATTTTGTAATAATTTCTATCTTCAGGTCGTGCTTGCAAAATCTTCAAGCATTCTTCATACACAATTTCATCGGTATATTGACCAAACTTGTATTTGCTTCGAAATTTAATTATGAAGTTTCCTAGCGCTTCTGCATCCGCGTTCGGCCAGCAAATCAAAAAACTAAGTTCATGAAGAGACAATCCTTTATAATCCACAAGTTTGTCTTTCATATATTTTATCACTTGCAGCAAAAGAATTAGGGGAGCATTATCATTCAAATTTTTTCGATAAGGATTCTTTATTTGATACTTCATTAGCGAATGCAAAAGAACCTTCTGTACAATGCTTTCATTTTTCTCTTCGCCAAAAACGGCATCTATCAGCATATGTCCTAAAGGAGAAATGAGAATGGGCTCATTTATTGCATAGTTGCAGTAACCAAATTCTTTTGGTAGCTTATACCAAGTATCAAATCTTGAAGGCCAACCTTTGTCAAAGCCAGCCTCTTTATGGTCCTGCGGGCTATTGCGTATAATGTCTTCAAGCTGATCGTCTTCAAAGACGCCCTCTTCATCCTCGTATGTTTCTTTGTAAAGAGGGTTGTTCATCATGAATATTGTCTTATATATCTTTTGACCTATTATTTCCTTGACAATTTGATTTATCAAGTCATTTGTCAAAATTTGATTTTCAAATTTTGCTAAGCACTTCAAGAATCCTGGCATTCTCTCAGGATTTCTCATTGTAGTAGAAAAGGATAGAGGTTTATACTTCGCTTTAGACATTTGTAACGTAAACCTCCCTAGAGCTTTTTTTTATAGAATTGTCATTGAAACTGATGTAATTGCTGGAAATGTTCAGGATTTTATATTTACGCGCCCACTCAAAGAAAATGTCATTTCTTTTTTCTTTATGATTTATGAGGTTTGTTATTCCAAATTTCACGCCGCCTTCATGTAAACGATCAATGAAATCGCATAAACGTTTTTCTTCAGACTCATCCCATGACTTGTTGTATTCTGATTCAGATATTAGATAAGGTGGATCGAAGTAGACAAAATCTTCTTTGCCGATATCTAGCGAACCTAAGAAAGATTCGTAATCCAGGTTCGTAAAAGAAACATCATGTTCCCGAATAAACTGCATGTATGCAATTATTGACGAATAAACATTTTTATTAAAATCAACATTACCGACGGGTAGATTAAATATTCCCTCTGAATTAAAGCGAATCATATGATTGAAGCCGTATATCAAAAGAAGGTATAGTTCTGAAAGATTTTGACTTTCATTAAATGACTCTTTCAACCTTTTATACGCATCCTTGTTATAACGGGAATAATATGTTTTAACAAACTCTTTTTTTAGTGTTGCAGGAACCGTTATATTTCGATAAGAACAGGATAAACCATACAAATCAATTATCGAATAAAGATTGTCAATGAACGAATCAACATCATTCGAATAAGACTTCAAATGCTCATGCAATTTCACTACATAAGGGTTAAGATCATTAAGCACATAATGCTGCGCTGTGGTATTTAAAAAAGAACTTCCTCCACCAACAAATGGTTCTATGTAAAATCGAATGTTTTGGGGAAACACTTTTTTTAATTGAGGCATTAATTTGTACTTATCACCAACATAAAAGAATGGAGATCGTATAATTTGATTCATCATGCTAGTCTCCAACATGTGTTATAAAAACAAGTTCTTTATGATTCGATGCTGTAGTTTTTCCAGCATTAAAACGGTGGTAAGATTTTTCAAATACTTGAGTACGGCCTTTTCTTTCAAGAGTCTCTCTAATTTGTTCAAGAGTTATCTTATTTCTTGAAGAAGAGCTTTTGGAATCATATGTGTTGTTGTATGTGACGACGATATTTTTAACATTCAAGTTTTCAACTAGATCGGCAAAAGCTTGCGGCGCTGACGTTCTGCAGTACTCCGACATATTTTCTTCAGGAGGCTTCATCGCTGATCCACTTAAGGAGGGCTTATCCCATTTTGTAATTGTTTCCATCACATGGTAAAAACGAGAGTACTGTCGACTATTATATGGAGGATCCAAAAAAGCCAAATCCGCACTGATATTGCGGCATAATTTATTTGCGTCTTCTCGATAAAACTCAAACGAGACGTTTGTATCCAAAGGTTGGATTAGTTCATAACAAAAACTTGAACGGATTCCTTTATTTTTTATATAAGCCTCATAATGGCCTACTGTATTTGCGCATCGATCGAACGAATAAAGCAGCGATGCTAATAGAATTGAATATTCTCGTTGGTTAATTTTTTTTTCAACCCAAGATTTTTGAATATTCTCCCTAATAAGACCGATTAATTTAGCATCGCTATATTCAAAATACTTGTCTCCAAAATTTTGAGACACATAGTTTTCTGCAATGGTCTTTCGATCAATATCCGAGTATTTAATCGAGAAATCGTTTATTTTCCTTTTAGAATACTTGGCAGAAGAGAAAAAAGCTTCGTATATAATTTTGTTTGAGAACAATAGGTCGTTTATGACAACTCGACGCACTGTATCCGTCATAAATGCAGAGACAACTCCAGTTCCGCCAAAAACATCAAAAAAAGAGTTGTGTTCTGGACAATGTTCCAGAATTAGTTCTTTTATCCAAGGCATCAACTTTGCTTTACTACCTGTATATCGCCGGTTGTGGATCTGAAACATGTCGTTCCTCGAGTTGAAGGTGAACGAGTTCACCCTCAGTCGGGAGCAAGAAACCGCGATGTCAAAACAAGCAAAGAAAACGCTCGCAAACGCACGTGTGGATACACACACGAATTCCCCGGGCACCGAATGGATACAGTACGCCCAGGGTACAGCATGGCCTATGCAACCATAGGTCAACGAACGTTTGTCTTATTCAATGGTTTTGAAAAGTGTCGAAGTTTTCAGCTGTAGAACAAGAGCAAACTCAGCAAGAGTCGTTCTTGTAGCATACTTCACACACATTTAAAGGAAAAAGGCGTGGAATTGAATGCATCTACCCAACTGAAGGCCTTCGACTGCCCAAAACCAAGTAAACACAAACAACCCACGCCCCAATTGCGTGCCGTAAACACGGCAGCAGATGCCAAAGCATCAAAAGGGTCGTTTGCATACAGGCAGATTTATCAAATATGCATATAGCAAAACGATGCCATCAAGCAAAGCTTAATAGCAGGCGTGAGCGTTCGTCTTGCACCGGGTCTTTGAAAAGTGTCGAAGTTTTCAGTTCGGAACAAGAGCAAAACTCTTTATGTACGCAGGGAATATAGTTAATCCTACATGTCAGTAGGTGTCACTCAAAATTTTTCAACGCACCTATTGCCCATTTTTATAAAATTAGTTATATTTTGTTCACTAGAACATTTGTGCATTAAATTTGTGTTTTTATATCCAGCTTGTAACACAAAGGAGTAAATATGGAAGAGAAGAATATGCAGGCGGCTGGTGAAATCATTTTTTACCAACCCGAGGGCGAATCCAAACTTCAAGTATATCTTGAAGATGAGACAGTTTGGCTGACAATAGATCAGATGAGTGACCTGTTTTTAAAGTCACGATCAACGATTAATGAACATATTCTAAACGCATTCAAGGAAAAAGAATTAGACAAAAGCGAAGTTATGAGAAAAATCGGAAATTCCGATTTTTCTACCAAGCCCACGAACATTTACAATTTAGATGTAATTATTTCCGTTGGCTATAGGGTTAAATCCGTTCGTGGCACACAGTTCCGTCGCTGGGCCAATCAGGTTCTAAAAGATCATCTTCTGCGCGGAGCAAGCGTAAACCAACGCTTTATGCTGACTGAAGAGCGAGTTGACAGGCAACTGATTAATCACGAAAAACGTTTGGACGAGCTCGACTCAAAAGGCATGGAAACGAGCACTCGCCTAGCCACTCTCGAAAAGCAGGTGGACTTTTTCGTCAAGGCGAACCTGCCTCCCAGTGAGGGCATTCTGAACGCAAAATCCTGGTGGAGCGGGTACGAATTCGCCTGCCAGCTGGTGCGTTCCGCAAAAGAAGAAATCATCGTCATCGATCCTTTTGCAGACGATGTCGTACTCTCACTTGTCGCCAAGAAATCTGCGGGTGTAAATGCGTTTGTCTATTCCGGTCATGTAAACCGACATCTGCGAGAGGCAGAAGAACGACTGAATCGCCAATTCCCAACTGTTAAACTCAAGGACATTCAGAATGTTCATGACAGGTTCATCATCGTGGACGAGACCGTTTATCACATCGGCTCATCCATCAATGAACTCGGGAAAAAATTGACTGCATTCTCCGTACTGAATTTCGTTTCAAAGCAGCAACTGCTGGAAATGGTGTCGCAGGCGTCCGGAAAAAAGAACGGCTAAAGTTTTAAAGTGGTCGAATTTGACCACTTTATGAAGATTTATCGCAATGTTACTGATTTCCGTTATATTAACAAATTCTTGACGCGTTCTAAAATCACGTTAAACCCATTGAATTCGAGGGGTTTAAAATGTGGTTTGAGTGATTGTAACACAAAGGAGAGTCGCTTGCTTGAAAATATAGATATTGACTTTTGCTACAACAAATTTTATATTATTGTAATGAATGTAAAGAAGAGTCATAACGCAATTGTAGAAACTATCGAAAGTATCGCCAAGGCTAACGGTGGCGTGGTTTCTACCGCCAACGCTGAAAAACAGGGCGTTTCCAGGGCCGTTCTTTCCCAGATGGCAGCAAATGGTGACTTGGACCGCGTCGCAAAGGGATTCTATGTATTGCCCACCGAGCTTCCTGATGAGCTGTTCATTCTCAGTTTGTGTTCTCCAAACATTGTGTTTTCACATGAAACGGCTCTGTTTTTAAATGGCATTACTGAACGAACGCCGGCGATTCATTCCTTCACTCTTCCAAGGGACAAAAGACTTTCTTCCGCGTTTTCAAAGGAATGCACAATTCATTATGCTGAAAGGGAGTCGTGGAACATTGGCAAAACCGAAATCAAAACGCCTATGGGAAATTTGGTTCCCTGCTTTGATGCGGAAAGAACTATTTGTGATCTTATCAAGTACAAAAAGAAGTTCGATCCAGAAACCTACATTGCATCGTTGAAAATGTACGCAAAGATGCAGACAAAAAATCTTCAACATCTTTCTGAATATGCCCAAAAACTTGGGATTGTGGAGAAGGTTCGCGATGCGCTGGAGGTATTGCTGTGAAACAAAGAGGCGCAAAGGCGACTAGCTTAAAAGCTAAAATCAAGAACATTGCAAAAGAGAAAAGAGTTGCTCCACAATTGATTTTGCAAAATTTCATGATGGAGCGCTTTCTCAATCGAATTGCGACTTCTAGTTACAAGGACTGCTTCATTATCAAGGGCGGTTCCTTAATTTCGGTTATCCTTGGAATAGAAAATAGAACCACGATGGATATTGATATGACATCCCGAGGTTTTTCCTTTAACGAAAAAAGCGTACAAGGTATTATCCAAGATATTAGTCTGATTGATTTGCAAGATGATACTTTTTTCGAAATAAAGAAATGCGAACCAATTCGAGAAGACGATGCTTATGGTGGATTCCGAGTTTTTATTGACGGCTTCTACGAATCAAAATTTTTAGTAGTCCCTTTTACGATTGACATTACCACCGGAGATGTCGTGACTCCCGAACCCCAAAAACGATCCTGGGTTAATCTATGTAATGCACAGGAAAGTTTTGAATTGTGGACATATACACTAGAAACAATAGTCGCAGAGAAAATTGAATCCATTTTAAGTAAAGGCGTTTTGAACACTCGTCCTCGTGATTTTTACGATGTGTATATGCTCAGTAAGCTTAAAAAGTTCAATGGGAAAAGATTCTCTTTAGCTTTAAAAAAGACTTGCGAACACAGGAAATCCTGGGACCAAGTTAAAAATGCGGTAGAACATTTTGTGGACATTGAAAATAGCGGTAGTCTCAAGCAATTTTGGGAACGCTATGCTAAAAGCAATTCGTATGCTGCAAATATCGGTTATAACGATATTGTTGCAGTAATAAAGAATCTACTGACTGCGATATAGTCAAACCCTATACCCAACCCTAGAAAAATAGTATATGTCTAACGCCTTGCCAGGGGAAAGAGTATTTCTATATTTATTCCTACAAGATTGATAGGGAATTAGAAAATGTTTTCAAGTTCACCTAAGCATTCGAAGGAGTTCATTATGTGTAGTGACTGTCGAATGCCGAAAGGCATGCAGAAGAATAGATAACTGCTTCGCTCAAATATCAAAAGTCCTTGATGGTTTGGTCAAAGCAAGTAGTTAATCAAGTGGAAAAACTTAAGGACGAAAGACCTGGCGCGGTGCCGGGCGAAATAATCAAAATCAGGAATCGGGCCGAATAAAGTCGGTAAAAAGGTTGAACAAACCGGTTTCTGAGTGTTACCAAATCAAAAAAAAAGGATTTCAAACATGTCTAAGATTCATAAGTCTATTGCAGAACTCGTTGGCCACACTCCTCTTGTTGAACTTTCCAATTACGAAGAAAAGCACGGCCTTAAGGCTCACATTATCGGTAAACTGGAATACTTGAATCCCACCGGCTCCGTGAAGGATCGCTTGGCTCTGGCCTTGATCCAGGATGGTGAACGTCGCGGCCTGATTAAGAAGGGCGACACCCTTATTGACGTGACTAGCGGTAACACGGGCATTGGCCTTGCCGGTATCGGTCATGCTCTTGGTTACGAATTTGAACCTTATCTGGAACCGGGCACCACCATCGAACGCGTTCAGATTTTTGAAGGCTACGGTTTGAACGTAAAGTCCTTCTACGATATCGAAGAAGTCAAGGATTTCGAAAAGACGGGCCTGGTGCTTGATGATTTGATTGATGGTATCAAGCGCATCGCCAAGGAAAAGGGTTTCTATTATACTGGTCAGACTGTAAACGAAGCCAACCAAGAATTCCATTTCAAGACTACCGGTCCTGAAATTTGGGAAGACACGGATGGCAAGGTTGATTACTTTGTTGCAATGGGCGGTACTGCCGGCACCATCGTGGGTACGGGCCGCTATCTTCGCGAAAAGAATCCTGGCGTAAAGATTGTGGGTGTGCAGGCTGCAAAGAGCTCTCGCCCGGATAGCCCCGACTTTACTGGTCATATCGTAGATGGAACCTTGCCTTTGCATGGTGTGGCTGAACCTCTTGTGCCTACCCTCATCAAGACCAATCGCGATAACGGTTTCCAGTTTGATGAAGTCATCGACATCAAGGCGGAAGACGCTTACGCAACTGCACAGGAAACTGCAAAGACCGATGGTCTCTTCCTGGGAACTTCTGCTGCCGCCGCCCTTACCGCCGCAATCCAGATTGCAAAGCGCCCTGAAGCAGCCGGCAAGAACATCGTGGTGATTTACCCGGATAACGGTTACAAGTACCTTTCTACGGAACTGTACAAGAAGCAAAAATAGCGTGTGATTTTTGACGGAGAATTTTTAGAATGAAATTGAATTTTGTACAGAATATTGCGTTGAAGACTGCGAAGTCTACTGAAGATTATTTGGAATCCGTTCTCCAAATTGTGAAGTATCTGAAGAATAACGAAGTGGTAACGCCGAAGGGAAAGTACTGGAAGGTGAGCCCGGAACCGGGTAACGAATACGCTGGAGATCTGATGATTACCCCCAAGGGCCTTTACGCAGGCTCGGCTGGTATCGGCCAGTTTTTCTTACAGCTTTTCGAGGTGACGAAAGATGAACAGTATTTGCAGGAAGCAAAAGATGCCGCGGAATACATTCTGAATACCTACGAAGGTGTAAAGTTCTTCAAGGATGTTTTGGAAGGTGCCGAAGGCGGCATCTGGCCTGTAAAGGGCTGGGGAACCAGCGTCTATGCGTCCCCTGCGGGGCAGGCCATCTTTTTGGATCAGCTTTACGTACATGTGAAGGATGAACGCTACCGCAAGTTCCTGATTCAGTCTGCCGATGATGCTATCGCCGCAGGTCATGATGACGGAAAGATCCTTCACTGGTCCACGGAAGCGGACTTGATGGCTGATGGTTCCTACGCTTTCTTCTTCCTGTATGTTTACCGTAAGACTGGTGACGAAAAATATCTGGAAGCCGCAAAGCGCGTAGTCGCCTTTACGGACACTCGCATCACTCACGCCAAGGAAGGCGGCATTTACTACAAGAATGTTGACCTCACGTTGGTTGGCTGGAAGTCCAAGGAATCTGCATTCCCCAACTTTAGTCACGGCGCTGCAGGTACGGCATTCCTGAACGCACTTCTTTATGAAGAAACCAAAAATCAGGAATACTTGGATAAGGCAAATGAAGTGGTGAAGTTCCTTGCAGCCATTGCAGAAGGTGATGAAAACGGAGCCTTGATTCCGTACCTCTACAATCCGGAACTGGGCCGCTTCCATGACTTCTATTATCTAAGTACTTGCCACGGCCCCGTGGGAACTTCCATTCTCTTCCGCAAACTTTATGATATTACCGGCGACAAGGAAAACTTGCAGTGGGTTGACATTCTGACGAAGGGAATTCTGAGGGCTGGTGCTCCGCTGAAGCATACTCCGGGTTACTGGAACAGTTACTGCCTCTGCTGCGGCGCTCCTGGCGTTCTTGCGCATTTCGTGAAGACTGCAGAAGCTCTTGGCGACAAGTCCTACATTGAACAGGCGAAGGTCACTGCAGACAAGTTGTTGGGCGATTCCTGGAACGATGACAAGGGCCGTCGCTGGTACGCCGCATGGACCCGTAAGATTCCTGGCTTTGTGGAAACCTACACCGGCCTTTATGCAGGTGCTGCGGGAGCCGCTTCCGCGTTGCTCCAGCTTTACGCGCACGAAAAGGGAATCAAGATCCAGACCGAAACCGTGGAATACCTGTTCTTGAAATAAGTGCCGGAATTTATCCGCGACGAACCTAAAATTTCCGTACAACCGAGGCCCCTGGGTAAATGAAATCCGCCCGGGGGTCTCTTTTTGTGAAAACGAGCAAATTGCTTCCAAGTTTTGGATTATACCGCGCGGGGTATTTTAGAATGGAGCTGCGCCTAGATCGGAGGCGCCTTCTTTAATTTTTGTAAGGATCGGAAGGTCTGTAAGCTCCTGCATCATGAAAATGTTGTCATCTTCCATTTGCTGGTTTCCGCTGATGCCGTAACGGTTGACGATGATTCCTCGAATATCAAGACCGCGAGCGCGAGCGTATTCTACCGTCAGGACGCATGAGTTTATGCTTCCCAATGCTGCGGTGGTCACAATCAACAGCGGAAGGTTTAGCTCTTTCATGATGTCGGCGAGAAATATTTTTTTGTCGTCGTAACGGATGGGACAGATGATTCCGCCGGAGCCTTCCACAAATACAAACTCATGGCGTTGGGTAGCTGCGATGAAATCGGCCTTGACTTGCGCGAGTTCTACCGGGTTGCCTTCCTTGCGGGCGGCCAGGTGCGGGGAAACTGCTTCCTTATAGACGTAGCTGACCAATTCTTCTTGAGAGTCGGGAAGGCTTGCGACATGTTTTACGTAGTCGGCGTCACCGGCAATCCACTTGCCGTCTCTGAGTTCGGCGCCGCTGAGGGCAGCCTTGTAGTAACCGGCGTCAATGCCGGAGTCTCGCCATTTCTTGACGAGGAGGGCGGTCACGAAAGTCTTGCCTACGTCGGTGCCTGTTGCTGTAACGAAATAACCATTATTCATAAAATTACCGAAGGATTCTCAGGGGTGTCATTCTGAGCGGAGAACCGCTAGGTTTGTAGCCGAAGAATCTAGCATTTCAAAATCTCAGAAATTGCGTCTGCTGCCACTTGCAATTCTTCTTGTGTGTGCGTTGCCATGATGCTTGCACGGAGTCTTGCCTGCCCCTTGGCTACGGTAGGGTAGCGGATGGCGGGAATCAGAATTCCTCGTTCCTGCAAGGCGGTGGATGCTGCGAGTGCCTTCGCTTCGTCGCCAATGATGATGGGGACGATGGCGGATTCGCAAGTGTCGAGTTGGCTGATGGACGAAACTGCGCCGGCTTTAACAAGAGCGTCACAGAAGAACTTTACGTTATCCTGAAGCTGCTGAACTCGCTCCGGGTGCTGTTCAATGAACTTCAGATTGTTGCATGCGGCCTGCGCCATGGCGGGTGACATTGCAGTTGTGAAAATAAAGCTTCGAGCCTTGTTCTTTAGAAATTCTATAAGCTGGCGTGAACCGACGACAAAGCCGCCTTCACATCCCACGGATTTGCTCAAGGTTCCTACAGTTACGTCTGCATGTTCGCAAGGAATGCCCTTGTCATTGAAATGTTCTGCAAGTCCGCGGCCTGTTTTCCCGAGGACGCCCGTGGAGTGGGCTTCATCGATCATCAAAAGGCAGTTGTTTGCCATTGCGATTTTTTGAAGTTCAGGGAGATTTGCCAGGTCACCGTCCATGCTGAAAACGGCGTCGGTGACAATCATGTAACGGGTTGCTGCAGGTTGTTCGCTGGACTCGTTCTTTCGGGATTGTGCTGCGCGAGCTTCATCAATTACTCGTTGCAAATCAGCCATGTCGTTATGCTTGTAGACGTAGCACTTGGCTTTTGAAAGTCTGATGCCGTCGATGATGCTGGCGTGATTCAGTTCGTCGCTAAAGACGATGCATTCGCTAACGCAGGTGGTGCGGATTTGCTTGCTTGCCAACGCAGAAATAGTTCCCACGTTTGCCATGTAGCCGGTAGCAAATGTGATGGCCGCCTCTTCGCCTTTAAAGCGGGCGAGGGCTGCTTCCAAATCTTCGTGAGGAGTCTTGTTGCCTGTGGTGAGGCGTGCCCCGCCGCTGCCTGTGCCCCACTTCAAAACTGCTTCGGCCGCAGCCTGCTTCAATTCCGGTTCGTTGCACAAATCCAAGTAGCTGTTGGAGGCGAGAAGAAGAACGTCGCGAGTCTGCGCAGATTCTATAATTTCAACGTGGTTTGCTTCGGGAGTGCAAATGTGACGCATGGAGCGGTATGTGTGCGCCTCTTTTGCTGCTTGCAAAAAATCGTCGGTAAAATTATTTAAAACAGACATCTTGATATTTTTTCTAACTTTAACACTCTTGAATTTAGAAAACTAAGACTCCTGCCGATGACAGAAATCTTAATCCTTGCAATTTTTTGTGTAGCACTTTTGACGTCACTTGTGGTTGGCGTGCCCTTGCTGTATGCGCTGGGTTTTGGATTGTTACTTTTTGGCGGTTATGGAGTTCGACGATGCGGCTTGCGGAAAACTGCGGAAATGTGCTGGGGTGGCGTGAAGACGACTCGCGACATCTTGCTGTTGTTTGTTCTGCTGGGACTTTTGACTTCCTTGTGGCGGGCCAGCGGAACCATTCCGACGATTGTGAGCTACGCCGTGGAACTGATTCACCCCACTAGCTTTATTCTGCTGACGTTTCTACTGAATTCCGCCATGTCGCTCTTGACGGGAACGGCTCTTGGAACTGCAGGAACCATGGGCGTGATTTGCGCTACGGTCGGTCGCACTCTTGGTGTTGATGATGCCTGGATGGGCGGCGCCATTCTTGCAGGCGTTTATTTTGGAAACCGCATTTCTCCCATTTCATCCATGGCGCTACTTGCAGCCAATGTAACGAAGACGGATATTTACCAGAATGTTCGCGGAATGCTGAAAACAACTTGGTTGCCGTTCTTGCTTAGCTGTGGGATTTACTTCTGGGCGGGACTTGGCGGAGATAGTTACTGCGGTGAGATTTCTATTTATGATAGAGTGGAAATTTATATAGAAGCTTTTGCTCAGGAATTTTCACTTTCTCACTGGGCCTTGATTCCTGCGGTGGTCATTATTGTTCTTTCTGTTTTGCGAGTTCGCACCAGTTTGGTTCTTTTGTGGAGTTCCCTATCCGCATTTGTTCTAGCGCTTGTAATTGAAAACAAGGGCGTAATGGAACTGCTGCGAAGCCTGGTGTTCGGTTATAAAACTAGCATCCCTTATCTTGAAGGAATAATCAATGGTGGCGGCCTCGTTTCTATGGTAAATGTTTTTGCCATTGTGGTGATTGCAGGTTGCTTTGGCGGAATTTTCAAGGGAACGCAAATGCTGACTCCTTTGCAATCCTTGGTAGCGAAACTGTCGAAAAGGACCAATCCCTTTGTGGCTACTTTGGCGTCTGCCGTTGCAACATCTTGCGTAGTTTGCAATCAGACCTTGACCATCATTTTGACAAATCAAATGACAGAAAATTTGGACGGCTCGAATCGCGATCAACATGCCTTGAATATTTATGATTCCGCTGTAACTGTAATAGCGCTTGTTCCTTGGTCCGTGGCGACGGCCATTGTCTTGACGGCAATCAACGCGCCCAACAGCGCTGTGCTCTGTGCATGTTTCTTGTACCTACTGCCGTTGTGCAGATTATTTTTTAGATTGAAAAAATAATGAGATGAGATTATGGCTGTGTTGATTGTGAAAGAAGGGTCGCCCCGAGCGCTTTTTAAATTGCCTCACATGATTTGTCTCAATGGCCGTCCTCTAGGAATTCTTGGAAAGATTGGTAAGGATGCTCTGAAACCGCAGATGAAATCTGAACCATTGAATGCGAAAATTATTTTACCGGAAGGACGCTACATTCTTCGCATTCAAAGTATGCTTAAGTGGATTTCTTCTACGATTGAACTTGATGTATCTGAAACGAAACCCACTGTTGTTGAATTCGATCATAAGGAATTTTGGTGGGACTTACTTTTTCTTGGCGATATTATCGCTTGGATTGTTCAGCTGTTCGTGACCTTTGATAATCCTTGGAACATCGTGTATGAGGTGGTTTCCAATGGTGCATTTTTGATTTGGCTCATTCATCAGTTTTGCATAAGGAATAAGTATTTTTCTTTTAAGGTGTTAAAAGATGAGTAAGTTTTCTGAATATATCGGCAGTCAGTTCGGGAACCCCCGCGGTTTTGTGGGTATGGTTTGTTGCGTGATTATGAATGTCATCAACAGGGCAATGTACAAGAATACAATTGCCTTGGTGGATGTTTCGCCTGATGACAAGGTGCTGGACATTGGCTTTGGAAACGGTTACTTGTTGCAACTTCTTTATAACAAGTGCAAGTGCGATATGTACGGCATCGATATTTCCGAAGACATGGTGGCTGCGGCGACTTCTCGAAATGCGCGCGCCTCCCGCGATGGAAAACTTCATTTGCAGATTGGCGACTGCTGCAATTTGACCTTTGAAGAAAATACATTCTCTGCGGTGACATCCATCAACACCATCTATTTCTGGAATGATACTGCAAAGGGACTGTCTGAAATTCGCCGTGTGCTGAAACCTGGCGCCACCTTCTACAATGTGGTCTACACCAAGGATTGGCTGGATAAGCTGAGCTACACGAAAAAGGGATTCAAGAAGTTTGAACCGGAAAAACTGATTTCGCTTGGGAAGGCAGCTGGTTTTGCCGAGGTGACAGTCAAGGAAATTGTGAAAGGCAAAAGCTTTGTGGTGATGTATAGAAAATAAGAGGTCTTCGGTTTATCTGAATTGCATTTTTAGTCTTTTACGCAGCGGATGGAAAAAGCGTAACTTTTTTCTTGATCAAGAAGTCCCGCATATTCATAATCGTAGTAGAAGTACAATGTGGTGGCTCCGCTCATCACTTCAGTGGAACCCCAGAATACTGCACCCAAACTATCGAAAGAACCATTTTCAAATCTTATGCCGGAAGGCAATACATTGAATCCAATGGCGTCGCTTCCATTTCCGTCGTTGTACCAGCCGCTTTGCGATTTTAGTGTCACGCCTGCTGTAGCATAGCCTCCTACATCAATAATGAAATTTGCAAGTTGATCGTGATCGGGTAATTGCCAACCGTCGGGACAAATCCCTTGAACCTTATCGGGCCAAGACTGTACGCAGTTTCTTCCGTCTCCGCATTCTTGCGGATTTTTATCATCCGTTGCAAATTTTACAGAGTCGATTGCTGCTGCCCAAGTGTAAAGGCGGCCGAATTTTTCACAATTGTCGGGACTGTTGTCATAACGCCAGCTTTTTCCTTTTAGGCTAGGTGTCTTTAGACTGTCGGCGTAATTCAAATTTTCTGCCATCCACCATGTGTTCTTGATTTTTACGGTTTTGTAACTTTTCCCGTCGCGCTCGTCCAGTAAAGTTCCGTATATGCAGTTGTCTTCCGTCTCTGTTTTGCAGGAAATGACATCATCTTTTTCTGAACTGCTTGATGTTACACTAGAAGAACTATTCGTTACAGAACTACTTGATTCAACCTTTGCTGAAGATAGTTCTACATTCAGGGAGTCTTGGGAAGACGAACTTTGGATGGAACTTGAAGAATTGAAACTGTCAATATCCCAATCATAATCATTGTCTGATGTGTTGTTGCTGGAGTCGTCGCTGCAGGACCAGATAAATAAAGAAATCAAACCAAGGAGAAAAATCTTTTTCATAGTAAAGAATATATCCTTAAATTTTATTTCCTGCAATAACTGACTGCAGTTGTTATAAACGAGAGTGCGGTGAGGAGGAGGCCGGCGAGGACGGTGCCGTTCCAGCCCCAGAGTGTCCAGAAGGAGCCGGAGAGGAATGTACCCAGGGAGCCGCCGATAAAGTAGATGGTCATGAAGATGGTGTTCATGCGGCTGGTGGCTTCGGGGCAGAGTTTCATGACGGAGCTTTGATTGCCCAGCTGGATAAATTGCATGCCGATATCGATGAGGATGATGCCCACGATGATGGCGGCGTAGCTGTTGCTTCCGAAGTAGAAGGCGGCCCAGGCGGTGGCCATGAGGAAGTTGCCTGCGTTGCAGAATTTTTCTACGCCGAAGCGTTTGATGTACTTGCCGATGCGAGAAGCGGTGAGGGCGCCGGCGATTCCGCAGAGTCCCAGAAGCCCAACGGTTTTACTGTCCTGGAAGAAGGGCGCTTGTTTCATACGGAAGGCGAGGCATGCCCACAGCGCCAAAAAGGAGCCGAAGGCAAATCCTGAGCGGATGCTGTAGATTCGTGCCTGGGAGAACCGCACAAAAAGTTCCCCGATGGATTTCAGCATGCTGAAAAATGTGCCGCGGTAAGTGGTGGGCACATTGGGCAGAACTTTAAAGACGATGGCGGTGGAGGCGAGCATCATCAAGGCTGCAATGAGGAACATGGAACGCCAGCCAAGCCATTCGCCTACAAGGCCGCTGCACACGCGGGAGGCGAGAATTCCCGTAAGGAGGCCGCTTAAGACCATGCCGGTTTTCAGTTCCTTTTCGTCGGACCTTGAAAACAGGGAAACCATGGGCATAAAGATTTGCGGCGTCACGGAGCAGATGCCGGTAACGAAGGAACCTGCCAGAAGCATCACTGCGTTTGTAGAAAAGTAGATGGAGATAAGTCCGAAAATCAGCAGGGTGAAATTCACAAGCACGATGCGGCGGCGGTCAATCATGTCGCCTAGCGGCACGATAAAAAGCAGGCCCAGGGCGTAACCCACCTGTGTGAGCACCGGCATGAGATTCACGTAGAATTCCGAAATCCCCATGTCCATGCGGATCATGTTCAGCAGAGGCTGGCAGTAATAAATGTTCGCCACCGAAATGCCTGCCATAATGGCAAGCATCAGCGTGAGGGAGCGGGGAATTCCTGCGTGCGGCTTAAGGGTGAACATGATGTGGCTTGTGTCTTAAAGAAGTAAATGTACAATTTTTCAAAAAGTTTCGATTTTTGATTTGTATGTGGGGAAGGGATAATTAATCTTGAATTTGTGGTGTTTGATAGCGTAGCGTTTCATATACAAAAGCAAAGCGTTTCATACACTTTTTTTTGAGCTATGGGACTTTGCGAAATATGGCAAAGAAAAAATGGTTCTTTTAGATTTGAGGGAAACCATAAAGTCTATTTGATTGGTTGAGTTCAAAAAGGAGTTTTTATCATGTCAAACAATAATCAATGCAGTGGTTGTGGTTGCAGAATAAATGTGAAAAGTAGAAATACCGAATATGTTTTTGAAGGAAGACGTTTTGGTGATGAGTGTTGTAAAAACTCCATGTATCTATGTAACACATGCTTCAGACATTACTCGAATAGCATGAATGAAGCATATCATCATAGACTTAATGAATTCAGGCAACTATCGAGTGAAGATATAGCCGCTTTGAATAGAGAATATGAAGAATCGTCGAAAAAATCTTTTTTTATGGCGTTCTATGTGATGGTTGCGATTGCTTTGGCGATTATGATTTTTGCGATGACTCAAATGTCTGAATTGCAGACTTCGCTGCTTGTAGCTACCATTGTTACGGCTGTTGTTGCTGTCGGGCTTATTGTACTGAACGTAGTGGTTTATGGGAGTAGGGATATTGTTGCAAGAGTTGTCCGTGCGATTGCTTATGGTATGGCGTGGACGATGTTTCTTGCTATTGTTTTTTTGATATATGGTAAGGTGGCGGATAACGGTGTTTCTGGTACTGTTGTTTATGGGTCAATTGCATTTTGCTTCGTTGCTAATGGTGTTGCAGAATTTTTCGGGTTACTTTCTCCAAAAGTAAGACCACCTAAGAAACCTGATATTGGTAACGGTAGCCTAAATGATCATCTTCCTTTTTATTAGACGCAAATACAAGCAGTCTTTTTGCGACGGATTATTTTTATCGGCGAATTTAAGTCGCCAAGTAAATTTGTTTAACTTGCCTAGAAATATACTCTAATGGGGTGAGAAATCCAAGTCGTTTTCTCGGCCGATTGTTC